>JBKJNG010000485.1:0-4210 GCA_046596065.1 Phnomibacter sp.
TGATCTGCTAACCGTTCCGGTTACAGGCATATTGTTATAAAAGATATTACTGTCAGTAAGATTGCTGTGATCCGCATAGGTTTCATAAGCACGGCTGTACGCCATATCCGGCATATAAACCTTGTTTTGCTCACGTTTAACAGCGCCGTCCCCGCAGGAAATTGCCATCAAACTAATCCATGCAGGAAATATGAACAATAGTTTTTTCATCCGATAATAATTTTTTTGTCCGGATGCCCTGTTAGCGGGGTTACTTGCCATCGCGGATCTTTCCATCTTTTCTATTTTCTATTTTTTATCTGTCAGTTTATCAAAATCTACTCACTTAGTGAGCCAGTCTAATGTACGACTCATCATACAACTTTGTTTCCTTGTCGTAAGTACCCAGCCACCAGCCTGCTTCAGCAACCTGTGTGTTTACTTCCTGCGCCCCTATTTCTTTCAGCAAAGCGGTAACATCAGCCTCAGTTGTTGCACCGGTACATTCGATAACCATTACAAACTTATCGTCGGTAGCACGAGGGTGAAAATGATGTTTCTTTAAAAAAGGGGCCAGCTGGCAGATGTAACAAAATGTAATCACCATACCTACCGCAGCACTTAATACCGTGAACTCGAAAGTCACCGGGATAAAAGCTGGCAAAGGCATGTGCGGTTTACCTCCAATATTCAAAGGCCAATCCGTGGTAAATACCCAGCCCATAAAGCTTAATGCAATGGTGGTTCCGGTAATGCCGTAAATAAAACCTGCGGTATGAAGGCTGGTTTCTCTAAGGCCCATTATCTTATCCAAACCATGAATTGGCATTGGAGTGTACACGTCATGGATTTTGAAGCCTGCCCTGCGAACTTTCTTCACCGCAGGAAAAAGCACTGCTTCATCATCAAATAACCCAACAACAAATTTTTTTACATTCATAATCAAACCCCAAAAGAGGCTTTTAATCTTCGCTGCAACTCATTACACGTGTAACAACAGAAGAAATGTTTATCAATATTCAAAGGAATCAACCAAGAACTAAAAACTATCAATCTACAGCAAGCAAGGCCTTAATGCGCCATATCGTGTTCAAACTCAGGAACTGTCTTCTGTTCCAGCGTATCCTGATCGCGTTTGTAGTTTTCACCACTGCGCTTAAGAATATGCTTGATTTCAGCTACAGCAATTACAGGGAACCATTTTGCAAAAAGGAAGTAACAGGTAAAGAATAGTCCGAAAGTACCCATATAAAAACCTATTTCCCATATAGTAGGGCTATAATAAGTACTCCAGCTACTTGGTATATAATCACGATATAACGATGTTACGATAATTACAAAACGTTCGAACCACATACCAATATTTATCAGCACACTCATAAAGAATGTCACGGTTACGTTTCTTCTTAATTTTCTAAACCAGAAAATCTGTGGGCTTAACACGTTACAAGCCATCATACCATAATAGCTCCAGCCATAAGGGCTAAACAAATTACCGCGGCTATAATAGAAAGCATATCCTTCGTAAGGATTCTGACTGTACCATGCCATGAACAATTCGGTCAAATAAGCCACCCCGACAATTGAACCTGTAAGGACAATTACTTTATTCATTACCTCAATATGTTCCAATGTAACATACTCCTGAAGGTTCAGCACTTTACGGGTAATGATCATCAGCGATTGCACCATGGCAAAACCTGAGAATACCGCGCCGGCAACGAAGTATGGAGGAAAGATGGTAGTGTGCCATCCCGGTATAACTGAAGTGGCAAAGTCAAAAGATACAATGGTATGTACTGACAGTACAAGTGGCGTACTTAAACCTGCCAATACAAGCGAAAGGCTTTCATGACGTTGCCAGTGTTTAGTACTACCTGTCCAACCAAAAGCTGCAATACCATAAAACCGTTTACGCCATTTCAATTTTGCACGGTCACGAACGGTTGCCAAATCCGGTAGCAAACCTGCATACCAGAATAAAAGCGATACGGTGAAATAAGTAGAGATTGCGAATACGTCCCAAAGCAAAGGCGATGTAAAGTTTACCCATAATGGTCCGCGGGTATTGGGGTAAGGCAATACGAAGAATGCCATCCAAACACGTCCCATGTGAAAGATAGGAAACTGGCCTGCGCACATTACCGCAAAAATCGTCATAGCTTCTGCGGCGCGGTTAACTCCTGTACGCCAGCCCTGTCTGAATAGTAAAAGAATAGCCGAGATAAGCGTACCGGCATGACCTATACCAACCCACCAAACGAAATTGGTAATGTCCCAGCCCCATCCGATGGTTTTGTTCAGGTTCCATTCTCCGATACCATATGTTACTTCACGGTAAACACTATACACGCCAAACAATAGTAGCGATACGGCTATACCGAATCCAATCTTCCACAAACGGGAAGGTGCTACTTCAATAGGCCGCAGAATGTCTTCTGTTACCTGGTGATAATCTTTGTTACCATCAACAAGTGGTGGTCTTACAGCGCTTTCATACCTTGTTACTGACATAGTTTCTTAAGCTTTAAGCCGTTAGCTGGCGTGCTGGATGCTGTTATTATCTTTTATTTCCTGACAACTTCACTATCCCGAAAAACATTTTAACCATGTTTTTCAGCAGGAGCAGTTTCGCCTTTCTCTTCATGATGGGGTTCCGCAAGTGCCACTTCATCTGTATTACGAACCTTACCAAGGTAATTAACGTTGGGCAATGTATGTATCATATCAAGCGCATGATACATTCTTAATGGACTATGCTCCCTTGTGGTTCTAACCAAACTGTTTTTATCGTTATGATCACCAAATACAATTGCATTAGTTGGGCAGGCAGTCTGGCAGGCAGTTTTTATTTCACCATCTATCACAGTCCTGTTTTCTTTTTTCGCAGTTAACTTCCCTTCCTGCAAACGCTGTACGCAGAAAGAACATTTTTCAATAACACCACGGCTGCGAACGGTTACGTCAGGATTTAATACCATACGAACGAGGTCATCGTTCATGTTCAGCGTTACATCGCTGATAATACCTACCTGGTTATCAGGGAAGCTATCAGCACCGGTGTAATCGGCCCAGTTAAAACGGCGTACTTTATAAGGACAGTTGTTTCCGCAATACCTTGTACCAATACAACGGTTATAGATCATTTGGTTAAGGCCCTCACTGCTATGGTTGGTAGCTGCAACCGGGCAAACATTCTCGCATGGCGCATTTTCACAATGCTGGCAAAGCATCGGCATAAATACCACATCCGTCAAATCATCCGGATTCTCAGCGGTTTTACTAACAAAATACCTGTCAATGCGTATCCAATGCATATCGTGGAAACGAGCCACTTCTGCTTTACCTACAACCGGAATATTGTTTTCCGCATTACAGGAAACAACACAAGCACCACAACCATTGCAACTATTAAGGTCAATGCTCATACCCCAGTGAATGCCGGGCCGATCATTTAACCTTGGATCATACAAACTGCCTTCATTGCGATAATCACCGGTTTTTGGTGCGTAATCCTCCGCCAGCTCGTCTGTTGACTTTTTAAAAACTTCAGGGTATTTTATGAAGGTAGCAAGTGAAGTTTCTTTTACTACTTCAACACGTTTATGGCCAAGGTTATCGGTATAGCTGCCATGCGTCTGCGTTTGAGCAACTTTGTATTTTTCACCGGTTTTTTCAACCTTAGCATCAAAAGCCGTATAAACAAACGATGAGCCATTGAAACCAGCCAGCGGATAAGCGTTCTTACCAGCATCTTTCAATGCAATGCCGGCTTTTTCGCTACGACCGTAACCCAAGGCAATACCAATCGTATTTTTTTGAGTACCCGGTACTATAATGAAAGGGAGACTAATTTCCTTACCGTTAGCAGTAACTTTTAAAACCTGCTTTGCCGGAAGCGCTTCGTAGCTATCTGTATCTCCGTTAACTGTAAGATCAATACCCAATAATTCTTTTGCGGTAGCAGCAGAAATCATCACATAGTTATCCCAGGTTGCTTTGGTTATAGGATCAGGCAATTCCTGCAACCATGGGTTGCTGGCCTGCGATCCATTACCAATGGATACTTTTTCATATAAGAAAATCTCGAACGGAGCGCTTGATTTTGGCGCTGCGGCTAGAGCTGAAGTTGCAGCAGAAAGACTGCCGCTATTGTAAGATGCGCCACCCACCGGCATTTCAGCAGGAACAACAATACCATCTCTTAAGGCGATATCAAGCGATGCCTGTG
>JBKJNG010000614.1:0-13403 GCA_046596065.1 Phnomibacter sp.
CCAGGTTAATGTACAGTTGACCGCCGGCGGGATTGGTATAACCATTGGGGAATTGAGTGGTTTTCATAAACGGATCCTGCACCCAAAATTCCATAAACTCAATATTTGCAGATTCAAAATCGGTTTGATCTATGGAACGCATCAATCCACCCCAACGTTTTTCAGGAAATTTTAATGTACCATCCGTATTTATGCTGGCAGTGCTATAATCAAAGTTGTAGGTACCTCTTTGTTTAGGATAATAGGACAAGTCAAAAGTGATTAGTTGGCTCAGGCCCGGCAATGCTGTACGCTGTGGAAAAAGTTCCTGGTTGCTAACCTGCCTAACCCTTGGGTCGCTTAAAAGATTCCTATCCTTAATAGGGTTATTTGGGTTGCGGCTATCTTGTAAAACAGGTTCTATCTGGTACCAGCTAAGTTTTGCCCTGTTGAAGTTATATGGCAAAGAATCGTTGAATTCTGCCTCAGGAAAACCGGCACCCTGTGGCGTAGAAGCGTGTGTCCATCCAACAAAAGGGAATCGTAAATCAATATTAGAACGTGTCCCTTCAAAGTCATCCAGGTAAATAAGTCCTTCGCCGCCTTTGCCAATTTGTGGCGGATGGCCGGGTTTAAGCACGGCCGCTTCGCCATAAGCCTGTATGGTAGAAAGCGAATTGGTGGTGTAGAAAGGTAGTTTATCGAGCCAGCGGGTAAGTTGCTTCCAGTCGCTGCGGTAATTAAAATCAACCCCATACATTGTATTACGGATTGGGTCTTCGCCATAATTCATTTTGGTAAAAAATGGCCTTTCACCCAATCGTTCAATGGTACTACCAATCGAAAGTTTTTTGTTGGCAAGATAATCGAGACGTAAAGCCATAAAACCCCGGTTCTGAATGCCAAAACCAACATTGTTTTCAAGGCTAACGCTTACAGGAACGCCGGAGCTTTTTATTGCCTGGTTGATAACGACCAATTTTCCAAGGTTGTAATCGATCGTATAATCAACATTTTCCTTTAACAACTGCCCACCCGCTGTAACCGATACTGAACCCGGCGGAATATTAATTGCGTTCAGGTAAATATCATCTGAACTGCTGCTTTTGGCTTCTCCCCGCAACAAAAAGCGGTTGTACTGGGCATAATTCTGCTGAGCAATAGATTTGATGGTGTCGTATAGTGGTTGAAAAATATACTTATTGGTAATGTCGTCGGGAACGCCGGTAAAAGCTAGCCTTTTAAGGTCGCTGCCGAAAGGTTCGAGCACCGGGAAAATGATTCGGCCCTGTTGCGGTTGCACAGTAAAGCTGTCAACAAAGTCAAAGACGCCATCGGGTTGCGGATCATTTCGATTGTTTAGCCTGTCTAATTGTAAAATACGCAGTAGTGGGCGGCCGGGATCGCTGCCTTCCGGTAACATGCGCTTTTCGCCTCCGCTTGGTTCTTCATACAAAACATTTACCCTGAAGCCTTCGTGCTGAATATTGTACAGGTCAAGCGAGTAAACGTTTTTCATCATCAGGTCCCATAAAGGCAGGTTGGGGCGCTGGCTGGTCGATTTCAATAATTTGAGAAACAACACTTTTTGAATACCGCGGGCCGTATCAAGTGCTACATCCTGCGCAAATTCCCCCACCTGGTATACGCGGCCATTGTATGTATATTGAAAGGCAACACCCAAAACTTCATCAGGTTGCAAAAACTGGTTGATAGAAATAAACCCGGCCTGGCGGTTAAAAATATAATCGGTTCCTTCATTTAGCTTTCGGGCAAAAGTCTTTTCGAAATCTTCAACGGGTTTTAAACCACGGCCAAGCAACAGGCTGTTTACAAGGGCAGGATTTCGAAATTGTTCATTATTAATGATACTGTAAAGCCCGTTCGCACCATTATCAGGCAGGCTATCCCTGCTGGTCACGGGCGGGGTTGCGGGGATGTTTTTGTTATATGGAAAGCGTTCGCCAAGATCCATCAGGCCAACCACATTACGGCTTTCTGTGGTTTGACCATTCCGGTTGGTAACCCAAACTTCCAGCCGCATAATTTGCACCTGGCTTTGCACATAAGGCAAAGTGCTCATTACCTTATTGTACTGGTTCCGAAAATATTGGGCTAATAAAAAGTGCTTATTTTCTTCATAATCATCCAGCTTTTTTTCGAAAGTAGTTACCGCGGCACCGCCCTGGTAATTCTGGCTTTGGCGCTGACTTTTCTGATTGGCAATGGCGCCGGTTACAAAAAGCTTTCCAAATTGCAACTGCGTTTTTAAGCCAAACAAAGCCTGTGCACCTGGAATAAGAGTTCCCTTGCTGGAAAAACTCATATTGCCAGCTTCAATACTTTTAATTATCTCATCATCCTTGCCCCGATAATCAAGTTTCAGCTGGTTTTCAAAATCAAAATTGGCAAGCGTGTTGTAGTTAATGGGTAGTTTTAATTTATCGCCAATGTTCGCATTCATATTGAACTGCGCATTCATGTTGAAATCAAAGGCGCCGTATTTGCGGGCACGTTCGGGCAACGTTGGATTCTTGGTATTTTGCCCCTGGTAGCCTAATGTAAGGTCAACATTGCCGCTTGGTTTAATCTCTATTTTGCCATTGCCAAAAAGCCGGTTGAAAAGGTCGTCGTATAAATTAAGCCTAGGTTGAACCAGTTTTCGGTTAAGCTTAAGATTAGTTGCCGACCGCTTCTGAAAGTTTTCTATTTCCAGCTGGCGTCCACGAAGTTTCATAAATTCATCGAAGCTTAGATAAGTTGGTTTTCGGAAATAGGTGTTACCAATTTTTTCCGTGATATAGTATTCTCTGGTTTTGGGATCATATTCGATATTGCGGTTTAAATAGGCAGTATCCCTCAGGTCGAAAGTGTTGTTATACCGTCCTTCTGAATAAACATCACCCCTACGGTCCCGAATGGGATACCGGAGCGTGTCTTTACCAGTTGAGTCGGCCCCTGGTATTTTGAATTTATGGAATGGCCGGGCCACGGCATCCAGGGTATAACAAGATAGCGCAAGCAAAAAGCATACGATGTATGAAAAACGTAATTCCGGAAAGCTCAAAGCAATAAGTATTAATTGGTCGGGTAGAAGTGCTGCAGAGGCGGCTAATTAATTTGATTATTAAATTGGAATTACATCGATTTTAATGCCAGTTTTATGATGGCTTCAACAGACAATTCGCCTGTTTTAGCATTATTTACTTTTTTGATAGCTTGTTCAGCAATCGCTTTTCCTATACCCAAAGCTATCAGCCCTTCTAACGCCTCAGATTCTGGCGTATTGTGCTGCACAGGTAAACTGGTAGCTCCGGCCGCCAAAATACCTAATTTATCACGTAATTCTAGCGCAATTCTTTCAGCTGTTTTTTTCCCAATCCCTTTTATGCTTTCCAGCAATTTTACATTGCTGCTGGTTATGGCTTGTTGTAATTCAAATGGCTTCATGCTGCTCAGCATCATACGGGCAGTTGAAGTGCCAACCCCCGATACGCTTATCAGTTTTATGAACATCTCTTTTTCGGATTGTTCGGCAAAACCATACAAGGTAAAAGCCTCTTCACTAACCTTTAAAAAAGTAAATAAAGTACCGGTAGCGGCATTGCTGATGGCACTGTAAGTATGCAGACTGATGTTTACTTCATAGCCAACACCATTAATATCAACTATTAAGTGTGTAGGTGTTTTATGAAGAAAATTACCGGTTAATTGTGCAATCATAACGGCTAAAATAGGTAATCACAGGGAGAGTAACCTGTTTAGCTCCCGGTAAAAACAAATCGTATGAAAAAAGGATGCAATATGCATAGTTTTCATCCTTAGCGTCAATTTTCAATGGCTGTTTTTATCTGCATATTAATCACTTGCAATTGTATAAAAGCTTTTATATCTTACTGAAAATTGCCTTTATGAAATACAATATTATTTCACGAATTGCCGTGATTGTGCTAGCAATAGTTATGGGTGTTTTTGGCATCTATCACTTTATACATGCAAGAGAAATGATTGTTTTTGTTCCTGACTTTTTACCTGGCGGAATCATTTGGGTTTACCTGGTAGGCGTCGCCTTTATAATTGTGGCGATAGCGCTAATAGCCCACCGTTATGTAAAGTTTGCTGGCTACCTCTTAGCTATAATACTGTTGTTTTTTATTCTTACCATTCATCTTCCTAACTGGTTAAATTCAGGCGATCCGGAAATGCGTCAATTATCTTTAACCAACATGCTAAAAGATCTTGCAATAGCGGCGTTTGCGGCTTATGTCGCCAGCAATGCAGAAAAGATTTAGATACCTGGTCATTTTTAAAAGCAGCCCGTTTTTTTGAAGAATGAATGAAATAGGTTAGTGAATCAGGCCAATGGCAAGTTGATTGAAACTATTTTTCAATCGCTTTGTTGCATTTGCATTAATTGTATTTTTTAAAATAAAATTTTCATTCATGCTAATTCAAACCGGGCAGTTTGCCCCCACATTCAGTTTATACAATTCCGAAAAAAAAATTGTTTCCCTGGCTGATTACAACGGCAAAAACGTTTTGATCCTGTTTTTCCCATTGGCATTTAGTAGCGTTTGCACCGCCGAACTTTGTGCTGTTAGAGATAATATTGCGCTTTATAGCAATGTAAAGGCAGAAGTTGCGGGAATAAGTGTTGACTCAGTGTATACACTTGCTGCTTTTAAAACTGCACAACATTTAAACTTCCTCTTGCTCAGTGACTTTAATAAGGAAGCTTCGATAGCTTATGGAGCATTGTATGAAGCCTTTGGCTATGGAATGAAAGGTGTTTCGAAAAGAGCAGCGTTTATTGTGGATAAGGAAGGTAAGATTGCCTATGCTGAGGTATTGGAAAATGCCGGCGAACAGCCCAACTTTGAAGTGATTAACGAACTTCTAAATAGTTTGAGTTAACATTTCTTTTGGCATTTTTAAAGACCTTTCAATAAACGAAGGTTTTTTTTTATTGTCCATACCTCCATAATATTGTGCAGATTCACTTATTTTGTAGTTAAATCGGTAATTATTTGAAACATTTCTCCTTTATAGCATTACTTATTTTGTTGTCAGCAGCATCTTTTTCGCAGAAGACGTTGCCGCAACAAGTTGGAGCACAGGAGACTAAGAGCATCCGTTTCTTTCCTAACCCTGCTTCAACAACGGTAACTTTTGAGTTTAATGAAGCAATTGAAAAAGGCTATAGTCTCCAGGTTTATAGTTTTCTTGGCCGAAAAGTGCTTACTGTTCCTGTCACCGGCTCAAGAATTTCGATAAATGTTACCGATCTTATGAGGGGCGTTTATATTTTTCAGGTGCGAAATGCTAACGGCCGAATTGTGGCCACTAACAAATTTCAGGTTAGCCGCTAATCTTCCTTTTATTTATTACTTCAATTTTTTTGGGTAGATATATTCGTACAAACGAATTAAACTGCATTTTATTTCTATGCCCTGTTTTACAGCCACCATTAAGCGCTTCGATGACAAGGGAGAAAAAACGGGATGGTCATATATTGAAGTGCCCGCCGCCATTGCCAACGAAATGAAACCCGGCCATAAAAAATCATTTATGGTAAAAGGGAAACTTGATGAGTACAATTTTGATGGATTAAGCCTGCTGCCTATGGGGAAAGGCAATTTTATTTTAGCCCTCAATGCCACCATCAGGAAAGCTATTCGCAAACAAAAAGGTGCGAAGGTAGACGTGCAGATGGAATCCGATGATGTTCCGTATCAGTTAAATAACGATTTGGTACAATGCCTGGCCGATGATCCAAAGGCTACCGCTGTTTTTAGTAAACTCCCAACCTCACACAAAAACTATTATTCCAAATGGGTCGATAGTGCCAAAACCGAACCAACCAAAGCAAAACGGATTGCTCTTGTTTTAAGGGGATTGGCTGATGGGATTGATTTTGGCGCAATGCTTCGGCGGGAAAGGGATGAAAAACAATTACTGGGCAGGTAAAATAGAAAACTAAATGCCTCATTAACCCGGTGACCATTCCATTTAAAGCGTTTCATCCAGCCACCTGAAAAATTCCCTTTGCCATACCAGCGCATTTTGAGGATTCAACACCCAATGGTTCTCATCGGGCAAGTACACAAACCTGCTTTTAAGTCCTCTTAACTGGGCGGCCTGGAAAGCTTGCATCCCCTGTTCGGCAGGTACGCGGTAATCTTTGCCACCATGAAAAATGAGGATGGGCCTGTCCCATTTGGCAACAAAATTGGATGGCGAAAATTGTTTGTAAGATTTTTGAGCAGCTGCATTAGCAGCATCCCAATAAGCCCCGCCATAATCCCAGTCCGGAAACCAAATCTCTTCTGTGCTGCCATACATACTTCGAAAATCAAAAATGCCATCGTGAGCAATAAAAGTTTTAAAGCGGTTTTTATGAAAGGCGGCCAGGTAAAAAACAGAGTAGCCACCATAACTGGCACCTACACAACCCAACCTTTGTTTATCAACAAAAGATTCCTTGCTAACCTTATCAATAGCGGACAGGTAATCTTTAATGGCTTTTCCACCATGGTCTTTACTAATGTCTTCGTTCCATTTGGTACCATGGCCCGGCATTCCCCTGCGATTAGGCGCCACAATAATATATCCCTGTGAGGCAATTAACTGCAGGTTCCACCGAAAAGAATAAAATTGGGTCAAAGCATTTTGCGGCCCGCCCTGGCAATATAAAAGCGTCGGATATTTTTTGGATGGATCGAAATTGGGAGGGTACACTATCCACACCAGCATTTGCTGGTTGTCAAATGTTTTTACAGAACGTCTTTCAGTTTCACAAAGGTTAATATCCGCAAAGGCAGCATCGTTCACATGGCTTAACTGTGCCATCCTTCCATTGGTTAGATCAACGCAGTATAATTCGGTTGCGTGGTTTATGTCCGTTCTTGTTACAATAAGGTTATTGCCCGATTGACCTACAATCCCGGTAATATCAAAATCACCTTTCGTCATTTGCCTGGTAGGCGATACCTTTTTTGCCCGCTCTTTGTATTCCACTTCAAATAGCTGAAGTGTGCCATTGACCGGCGCCCAAAAGAATAAACGGTTATCAGTATTACTCCATTTAAATCCTTCTACATGAATATCGTCGCGGCTGCCGGTCATGTTTGTTTTAGTGCGGCCATTCCACACAACCAGGTCCTGTTTGTCAGATTCGTATCCATCCCGTTCCATTTGCAGCCACGCCAGTTTTCCTTCTTTGTTATACTGCGGACTCACATCAGAGCCTTCGTTTGATTCGGTGATATTGGTTGTAATACCTGTTTCAACATCATAACTATACAGGTTTGTATTGGTACTTATTGCATAGGCAGTACCGGTTTTTTTCTTGCATACATACACTACCTTTTTGCTATCGGGACTCCAGATATAATCTGCCTCATCGCCAAAAGGTTTGGTTGGGCAGTCGTGAGGCTCGCCGGGCATAATGTCTTTTGGTTTAGTCACTTTTCCACGCACCCTGGGAGCAATCATTACATGGCTGAAATTGCCATCTTTCCACTCATCCCAATGACGGTAATTAAGCTGGTCGTAAATCTGGACATTACTTTTATCGAGATCAGGGTAATGGTCGGATCCCAACACCATATCAATTTTTACGGGTGCGCTGCTGATGATATATTTTTCGTCAGGAGAAATTTTATCATTCCCCAACACGCTTGCAGTTTCTTTTATTTCAATCGGTTTACCACCCGCAACTGGGATACAATATATTTTGGTACTGCTTCTATTCTTTTGGACAGAAGGTGTAGTTATCTTAAAAACAACATACAAGCCATCTTTAGAAACACCAATGCCACTTACCCTTTTTAATTGCCAAAGTTTTTCAGGCGTTAAATTTTGCAGCGACATAAGCGTTAAGAGATATTGGTGAAGAAATAAAAACAGGGTTTTGCACAAATATGTTGTGGCCGCAAAGGTGTAAGAAAAAACATCGGAACAGGTTATAAAAAGTCCGAAACTGTCTGTCCGGTTTTCAGCTTCTGGCAACCCGGCGAACCCGGTTAAATATTCCGGGCCCATTTCCAAAAGCTTTGGTGTTAAACCGATTTTATAAAGCAACCCGTTTAAAAGTCAACCGTATTTTTGCCCCATGCTGCAGCAGCTTTCTATCCGCAATTATGCCATCATTGATGAACTGGATATCCAGTTTCATCCTCACTTCAATATTATCACGGGCGAAACGGGCGCCGGTAAAAGTATTTTAATGGGTGCCCTTGGGCTGGTACTTGGTAACCGCGCCGATAGTGCTGTTTTATTTGAAGCAGATGTCAAATGTGTGGTGGAAGCAAGTTTTGCTGTAACGGGCAATGACACGGCAGCTAAAATGCTGGCAGAAAACGAACTGGATGAAGATCCTTTATTGGTAGTTCGCCGGGAGATAACAGCCAATGGCAAAAGCAGGAGTTTTGTAAACGATACGCCTGTTACCCTGAGTGTATTACGGCAGTTCGCTTCTCAACTGGTAGATCTTCACCAGCAGTTTGATAACCTGGAAGTAGGCGAAGATGATTTTCAGCGAAATGTGATCGATTCGCTTGCCAACCATGGAGGCCTGTTAAAAAGCTATCAGCAAAACTTCATTCAATACACAAAAGCGTCCCGCGAATTACAGCGTTTAAAAGAACAGCAACTGAATGCTAAAAAAGAATTCGACTACTTCAGTTTTTTATATGAAGAATTGGAAGAAGCCAGTTTTGAAGCCGGTGAAATTGAAACATTGGAAGAAGAATTGAAGTTGCTTTCCAATGCGGAAAATATCAAGGTGGTGCTAAGCAATGTAAGGTTCACTTTAAAAGAAAGTGAGCAGCCAATGGTACCGCAATTAAAATCACTGTTGCAGCAATTGCAGGCGTTAAAGGCCAATCATACAGATTTGCAAACTATTGTGGAAAGAATGCAGGCTGCACAAATTGAACTTAAAGATATTGCGGATGAAGTGGAAAGTTTGAACGAACGCATTAGTATGGACTCAGCCCGTATGCAGGAAATAACCGACCGCATTGACCTCGGCAACAGGTTATTAAAAAAGCATAATGCCCTCACCACTAATGAACTGATTTCTATAAAAGATAATCTCCAACAGCATTTGCAGCAGGTGCTGAATATAGAAGAAAGTATTGTTTCAGGAGAAAAGGCTGTTGCGGAATTCCTAAAGAAAGCTACCACTGAGGCTGCAACCATCACCACTAACAGAAAAGTAGTTTTGAAAGGATTTGAAGAAAAAGTAGTGTCGTTATTAAAACAGGTGGGTATGCCAAATGCCGTATTACGGGTTTCTGTAGAGACAAGGCATGCCTTATCTCTTGACAAATACGGTGCCGATAGCATCCAGTTTTTATTTGATGCCAATAAAAGCGGCCGGTTTGAGCCCTTGCAAAAAGTAGCCAGCGGCGGTGAATTAAGCAGGCTGATGCTAAGCATAAAATCAATTGTTGCCCGTAGTATGCAGATGCCAACGCTCATTTTCGATGAAATCGATACCGGTATTAGTGGGGAAGCAGCAAGGCAGGTTGGCGTTATTATGAAAGAGTTGGCGCAGCATCACCAGGTGATATCCATTACACATCAACCACAAATAGCCGCCAGGGCCGCAGCGCATTATTTCGTTTATAAAAAAGAAAAAGATGGCCGCATAAAAACGAAGGTTCGTTTATTGAACGATGAAGAACGGGTGGATACGATTGCCCGAATGCTGAGCGGCGAAAATATCAGCGATAGTGCGCTTCAAACCGCCAGGGAAATGGTGGAGAGAAAGAATTAATTTTTTATTTGGCTTGCAGCATAAAGTTTGTTTTTCGCTTCGTTAAACCTTTTCCTACACTACCCCGTTAATTACTGCATGAAAATAGTCTTTCTTTTTTGCTGCCTGTTTTGCTTCGCAGCCAATGCCCATGCGCAATTTGACCTCAATAAATACAATCAGGAACGACTCACCATCAATAAAAAAGGCATGTATGTGCTGGGTGGTTGGGCCGCCAGCAACATTATTTGGGGCGCAGCTGCTGTCGGGTCGGCTAACGGCAGCGATAAATATTTTCACCAGATGAGCCTTGGATGGGGCATTATAAACGGGGCACTGGCGGGGATGAACATGTTGCAGTTTCGTAAACAAATGGCAAAAAGCAAGAGCCTTTCATTTGCCGGTTCAATGAAAGAACAACAGAAACTGGAAAGACTATTCCTGATAAATGCAGGTTTGGACGTTGCCTATCTTGGAACGGGGCTTTGGATGAAAGAAAGAAGCAAAACCGCTAATAAAAAGCCAGAACGATTAAAAGGCTTCGGTAATTCGTTGTTATTGCAGGGTGGTTTTCTGCTGTTGTTCGATGGAGTTATGTTTAGCGTACATCATGCGCACGGCAAGCCCCTAATAAAACAATTGGACAATGTGCAACTAACTGCTGGTTTACACGAACTGGGTTTTTCAATTGGTTTGTAGCTTCTTTTTTTAAGTTTCTTGCGGCGAGCAGATTTCAAATTAAGATTGAATGTGGCAAATCATGCATCATACCTTCGAGATCGTACATCGGGGTTGGATGTTTGCCTTTACGCCCGTACTTTTGCGCACCAAAATCGAGTAAGAATGAAAACAAAGCAGCGATTAACCAGTCAATTTGTTTTAATTCAAACGCCGAAATCAGCAATCCATAAATCAGAATTTCCATGAGTGGTGCATTAAAAGAGGTTCGCAACCGTATTAAGTCAGTACAAAGTACTCAGCAGATTACCAAAGCCATGAAAATGGTTAGTGCTGCCAAATTGCGCAGGGCACAGGATGCCATCACCCAAATGCGCCCTTACAGCCAAAAGCTGCAGGAAATGCTTAGCAATATCGTCAGTAACACCGAAGCAGAAGCGGGTGGTGCGCTTACCAGCGAAAGAGCTCCTGAAAAATTGCTGATCATTTTAATTACCAGCGATCGTGGTCTTTGTGGTGGCTACAATGCCAACCTTATAAAACTTGCCAGGCTTACCATTTCAGAACAATACAGTTTGCAAAACAGCAAAGGAAACGTGACGGTTTGGGGCATTGGTAAAAGAGGTGCTGAAAGCATGGAAAAGATGGGGTACAAAACCAGCGCTGCTTTCCGCGATGTGTTTTTACAACTGAGCTTCGAGAATGTTCAGGCCGCTGCCAAAGCCGCTATGGATGCATTTGTAAAAAAAGAATTCGATCGTGTTGAAATAGTGTACAGCGAGTTTAAGAATGCTGCTACCCAGCGTTTTCACCTGGAGCGTTTTCTGCCGATTCCTAAAATTGCCAAAGTACCTGGCGCTGCAAAATCTGATTTTATTTTTGAGCCCGACAAGGAAAAACTGATTGCTAAACTGATGCCTAAAATCCTGAATACGCAATTGTATAAGGCTGTATTGGATGCTAATGCCAGTGAGCATGGCGCCCGTATGACGGCCATGGATAAGGCAAGTGAAAATGCCAACGAGCTATTGAAAGTGCTTAAAATTTCTTACAATAGGGCAAGGCAGGCGGCTATTACCACCGAACTTACAGAGATTGTAAGTGGTGCTGCTGCTTTGCAGGGATAAGGACAATTGGCTAACATGCCAATTAGCTAAAGTGCCAATATCATTCAAAGATTCATTGGCAAGGGAAATTTATTCACGTGCATTATAGTATTGAAAATCTAATTTGTATTGCATTAGCTCATCAGCACATTAGCTGATTAGCACATTTGTATTTATGGATATAAGCACCATCATACCTCATATTGAAGCACTGATTTTTGCAAGTGAGAAGCCGCTGGCTACATTGGAACTGGTAGAACTGGTAAACAATGCACTGGGCTTTATTGAAGACCGTGCATCGCTTGACCAGGTGGAAAGTGCTATGGATGCTATCCGCGAAAAATATGAAAGTGAATTTTATCCTTTTGAAGTAAAGGAAAGTGGTGGCGGATGGCAGTTTCTTACTAAAGCGGCTTATCATAAAACTGTTGCCCAGCTAAATGGCGAAAAGTTTTTAAAGAAACTGAGTACTGCAGCATTGGAAACGCTTTCAATTATTGCGTATAAACAACCGGTTACCAAGGGTGAGATCGAAAATATACGTGGCGTTAACTGCGATTATGCGGTACAAAAATTATTGGAAAAAGAATTGATCGTCATTACAGGGCGAAAGGAAAATGCACCTGGCCAGCCATTGATTTATGCCACCAGTAAATCTTTCATGGATTATTTTGGAATTAATACAGTAGATGATTTGCCAAGGTTGCAGGATATTATGTCAGGCGAAAATGTAAGAGCAACTACGGTGGGTAACGCAAACCCTGTTGACGAGGATATTCCTATGTCTGACAACAATACACTTGTTGTAAATAAAGCTGGCGATATTGAAGAAGTTGCTTTAGCAATCATTACTGAATCCGATGAAATTTCCATATCGATTAAAAACGACGAGATGCGGGAAGTGCCCGTAGCTGACAGCAGCGATCTGGAGGACCTTCTTAACAAGGATACTGAGTCTGAACCTATAGAGTTAAATGACCAGGTAGCAGATGATATACTTTTAAAGGAAGAGGAAGAAGAGAAACGGGAAGCGGAAGATCCGGGTCAAAAAGAAGATGAAACAACTTCATAAAAGTTGTTTACATAATCAAAGCGGCCCGCCCAATGATGGCGGGTTTTCTTATAAATAAGCATTAACAAGTCAGGCATTAAAGATAGATAATATTTAGAAAAGGCCATTAAATACAACATGAATCAGTCACTCACAAACCAGCAGTTAACAGCTATCGGCAACGAATTTGGCACGCCCGTTTATGTATACCATGCCGAAAAAATTGGTCAGCAATATCGTAAGCTGGTAGATGGTTTTGCAGGGACTAATGCCCGGTTTTTTTATGCCTGTAAGGCATTAACCAATCCCAATATTCTTAAGTATGTACATGGGCTTGGTGCTTCACTCGATTGTGTAAGTATGAACGAGGTGCAGTTGGGAATGATGGCAGGTTTCGAACCAAAAAACATCCTGTTTACACCAAACTGTGTTGATCTCGCCGAGATAGAAGAAGGTAAGCAGCTTGGTGTAAATATCAATATCGACAACATCAGCATTCTGGAACAATTTGGTAATAAATACGGCGGTAGTTACCCGGTGCTAATCCGATTGAACCCTCATATTATGGCCGGCGGTAATTTTAAAATATCCACCGGGCATATCGATAGCAAATTCGGCATTAGTATACACCAGATGCGGCATATTGAGCGCATTGTAAAATCAACTGGCATCAGGGTGCAGGGCTTGCACATGCATACCGGTAGCGAAATAAAAGACGTAAATGTTTTTTTACAGGGCCTTGAAGTGATGTTTGAAATGGCTCGTCATTTTATGGATACGCTGGAGTTTATCGACCTTGGCAGCGGGTTTAAAGTGCCTTACAGTG
>JBKJNG010000620.1:0-3756 GCA_046596065.1 Phnomibacter sp.
TTTTAAAAAATAAATACATTGTCAGAAGAGTTCCTCCAATCAAAAAGACGACAACAAAAAGTGTAAACCTGGTTGGATTAGTGATAACAGTTGCCTCTACTACTTTCGATGTTTCCATTTACATTTTATGCTAAATTTTGATTGCAGCTTACACTGCAATCGCAGTGTTATTTATTTTTAGTCTGAGTGATCTTTATTCTTTTGAAAAAACCTGCGCAGCATTATCATTCTTCAAAAAAATCAATGTTGTTTTGCCCTTATCTTTCCGGTATATCATTTTCCTGGATTCACCTTTTACCGTTAAACCATTTTCGGATGGCGGTACGGTGCTAAAATTTCCTTTGCCCGTTCCTTTTAAAAGCAAGGCAGATGTGGCATCATATACACCTACCATTACTGCAGGGTCGTCTGAGTTGCCGCAAACAAAAATATCTTTTATGCCATCGTTGTCAATATCATCAATGATCATATCGTTGATGGTAGAAAACTGTGCTTTTTCAGGAAAAGGAATGAAACGAAAAACGCCGTTGCCTTCATTCATCAACACACCCGATTCAAAAAAATTGGTTTTATAAACATCCATATCTTTTTTCTCTTTCTCTGTTAAAATATCATCCATGGTCTTGCCGGCATAATCATGGTATCGTACAAATTTTTTCCGCATGGAAGGTACCTGATCAATCAACTGGTCACGACTATACAACGGGTAACATTTGTCCTGGTTATAATATCCCAGTATGGCATCATAGCTTCCGTTGTTATCAAAATCTTTGGCATAAATGGTACAGGGCTCATAAATATTTCCTTTGATGGAAGAATTCAATCCCCTGTTGCCCATTATAAAATCAATGCGTCCATCATTATCCAGGTCTTCGGCTTTCATATTGTACCACCAGCCACTCAGCGCATCCATGTTTATAAGGGTATCTTTTTTTGAAGGCAGAATTATATGAACCGTATTTTGTTTTTTAGCGAACTGGTTGTTTGCATAACTGTATATTTCCAAAGGCATCCACTCACCACTTATTGATAATTCTTTTTTACCATCGCCATCTACATCGGCCCAAACGGCCTGGTTAATAATGCCAGGTTTAAGTAAAGCTTTGGCAAACTGATTGGTTACATCTGTAAATATTCCTTTGTTGTTTTGTAGCAACATGCTCCTGTCGGGTTTTGGAAAAACACCCGGCATTACGTGGCCGCCAACAAATAAATCAAGATCTCCATCAGCATCAAAATCGAGGGCAACAACTGACGATCCGTTAAAACCTTCTGCAGCCAATGCATTAGCAGCCCTTGCAAAATTTCCTTTACCGTCGTTTATATATAACCTGTCCTGGTATAAATTGCTGCCTGCATCAAATTCAGCACCTCCGCTTACCACATATAAATCCATATCGCCATCGCCATCTGCATCAAAAAACAGGGAGTTCATATCCTCATAATTTTTATCAGTAACAAAAGCCATTTGCTTTTTTTCAGCATAAGAACCATCAGCATTTTGAATCATCAGTTTTCCTTCTGTTCCGGCAGAGCCTCCAATATACAAGTCTTCTTTTCCATCTCCATTAACATCAGCTTTACTGTAATAAGGCCCTTTCCGGCTGCATTTATAAGGAATTAATGGCTCTCTTTTAAAATCTATAAAATCATTTTCTGTTTGAGTATATTTTAAAACTCCGGTATTGCTGATGTCTTTAAAAACAATAGTTGGTTTTGCTGCAACAGTTGTGTTCATGTTTATTGCATTCGATTCATACAGCGTTAACTCCTGGTCGGCTTTTACATTCTCCAGCACAATTTTCTTTTCGTTGGGAAATGTTATTTCAGCTTTTGTAATTACTGTTTCGGCACCAGTACCAAAATGCACAACATGCTCCATGCTTGATAAAAACCCATGCTGCGGATGATAATGCTGAAACTGTATCTGCCCTTTGGCATCGGTTAGTTTTACAGTGGTACCATACACTTCGTTATTGGAACCGGGGCTTTTGTAAAAACGGAATCTTAAAAAATGTGAAGCGGAAGACAGTTCCCGGCTATTGTTTTTAAAAACAAAAGCAGGGCCATCAACATTATTTACAACCAGGTCAAGGTCGCCGTCATTATCAAGGTCGGCATAAGCTGCACCGCTTGAAAAAGAGGGAGGAGCATCGCTCCACACATCGGTATAATTATCAAATTTTAAACTGCCGTTGTTATGATAAAAATAATTTTTTGTAGGTACCGACGGGATGCTTTGCAACCAACTGTTCAGGTCAACCATTTTACCTTTGTTCATGGCATTGATGATGGAATCCAAAACAAAAACTTTATAATCCCAGTCGGTAATATCCCTTTTTAAACCATTGGTAACATACAGGTCTTTCCATCCATCGTTATTAAAATCGGCAAAGATTGGCGCCCAACTCCATTCTGTTTCGGCGGTCCCGGCAAAGTTGGCCATTTCGCTAAACGTACCGTCGCCATTGTTAAGCTGCATACTGTTGCGTGGGTACTGGTAATACAAACCATACTTCAGCAACAGTTGAAACTTATCGTAATTTTGATTTACAGCAAACAATTGTTTTTGTCTTACGGGATCATCATTGGCCATATCAACCACAAAAATATCTTCGTGCCCGTCGTTATTAAAATCACTGATATCGGAACCCATGGCCGAAAAACTTACGTGCCTGATGTATGAAGTAAGTTTATCGGTGAAGGTGCCGTTTCGGTTATTGATGTACAGGAAATCGGGTTTATTAAAATCATTGGCCACATAAATATCGGGCCAGCCATCGCCGTTAATATCGGCAATGGAAGCGCTTAATCCGAATGCATGATTGATGAGTCCCGCTTTTTTTGTGATATCAAAAAATTTACCATTACGATTTTCAAACAGGCGGTCGCTTACATACACTGTATTGGTATCCTGTGCATAAATCATTTTCCCATTTGCCATGGTTGCCGGTATGGTCATCGATTTGCTGAAGTCATCCGGATGATCTACAAAATAAACATCCTTATCGCCGTCGTTATCAAAATCAAAAAAGTAAGCCTGCATGGTAAAGCTTGATTCTTCCAAACCATATTCGGCAGCTTTATTGGTAAACGTCTGATCATGGTTATTGATGTACAGGATTTTTTTTCTCAACTTTGGATCTTTGTATCCCGATTTACAAATAAAAATATCCAGGTAACCATCGTTATTAATATCTACCATACTGATGCCGGTCTTAATGCCATCGCCGCCATTTACGCCTGCTGTTTCTGTAATGTCTTTAAATTTAAAGTTGCCCAGGTTCAGGTAAAGTTTATTGCTGCCCAGGGTTGATGAAAAATAAATGTCGGGCAGGCCGTCATTATTAATATCGCCTATACTTACGCCGCCACCCACATACAGGTTCTCGTAGAGGTACATGAACATGGTTGGGGTTTCCAAAATATCATTCCGGAAATTAATATCTGTGCCCGACCCCGGTAAAAGCGTAAACAGCTTTTGGTTGTTTATAGTTTGTGCATTTGAAGTAACTGAAAACAGGGTTACGAGAAAAAAAATAATAGAACGAGCATAAAATTTTAGCATGGTAAGCATTATTTATTTACTGCTGAAGGATATAAAGTTTTCAGTACATAGGTTCCAATTTCTTTGCCCTGCATAATACTTATACGTGCTGTTTCGGGATAATGAATACCGCCATAAACCCTGCTCCAGCTTACTTCGGCAGATGCTTCGTAAAAGGATTTGAAATGACGGGTATCATTGCCGAAAGG
>JBKJNG010000287.1:0-3060 GCA_046596065.1 Phnomibacter sp.
AAACAGCACTGCGCTGTTAAATTCCACCACTATTTTTTCGTCCACGCGTTCCACCTTTACTCCTGGCAATTCGGTTTTAATTTCCTCTGCCTGCTTGTCCATTTTCTTGCCAATCAGCCCACCGGCAACTCCGCCTACGGCTGCGCCTATAATAGCACCCAGCGCAGTGTTACCGGTAGCCCTGCCTATTACCGCACCGGCAGCAGCCCCGCCTGCAGTACCTATTCCTGCCCCTTTCTGGGTATTATTCAAGCTGCTGCATTGGGCAAAAAGTATGCTTATGGCGCAAAAGACTACAATAGTTTCTTTCATATTTCTCATGGTATAGTTGATAATTTTTTAAATAGCCGGCAGCAATTATTTGATGCTGGTGAACTGGTAATTGATATTTATGGTTTTGCCTTCAGAGGTTACCTGTTGTTGCAGGTGCATGGTATTGTCATCGGCAGAAATAATTTTGAAGCGGTATCCCTCTGTTACATTTTTTGCTTTTACCCCTTCTTCCAATCTTTTGTATTGAAAGATGGTTTCGCCATTCACGGTGCGGTAGCTCCAATTTATTTTACGTACGCCCGGTGTACATCCGGCGGCAGTAGCTGTAAGGGTATAACTTCCAAATCCATTGTTAGGCAATACCCACGTACTCCCTGCCAAACAATTGCCGGCGCCTTCATCCAGCAAAGCAATATTGTATTTAGCGCCGGGCACCAAACCTTCATAGCCGATACTGTCTAACATCCACTTGCCTTTCACTTCTTTGCGATTAGCCGTGGGCTGCACGCTTTTTGAACTGCTACATGCCGTTTGAAAGATGATTGATGTTATTACCAACAGCATACAAACACTTCCAGCGGTATTAAAATTCTTTTTCATTGAGTATTGGTTTTTTGTTTTGGAAATGATAGCGGAGTAACAGGCTCAACGCATATGGTTAAAAAATTGGGCCAACAGGGTTTACCAGGTGGGATTGCAGCTGGAAACGTTGTTATCGGAAGGATCAATTGGTATTAGGGGCACGTCCTGTTATCTAATGCATAAAAGAAACTATCATAAAAACAATTTCGGTGCGTGGGAGTAAGCCGTTAATTTTAAATCAAGTGATGGTTAGGCACATGTCGCGAAACATGGGCCAGAGCGGGGTAGCAATGGCGGTTATATTTACACGTTATCTAAGTTAAATACTACCCGATAGCGCTGGATTTTGCCAGAACAACAAATTTCGATATCTCCTTAAAAAAGTGGATACCTGATGGTAAATAATAATTGCTGCTATTCTCATATTTTCTTTAAATCAGCTATTTTCAAAAAAAGCCAATATGCTACCAGCAGCCTGGTTTATCTTGACTCAATAGCAATTATAAAAAGAAAAGCCAGGTCGTTTTTGGTCTTCCTAGTGCTTCTAATTGGTTTAAAAGCCAGCAGCTCTGATAGCACTGCTATTATTTTAAAGAGGAATGTTGCTTTTGTAAGTTTTGGTACAAAGGAGAATTTTGGATCCTTAAATTATGAGCATATTTTTTTTACACATAAAAAAATTAACTGGAGTTTCAGTGTCGGTATTCAGCCGTTTGAACTTTCAAAAAAGTTTTCTGTTCCGGTTTCAGTTAACGCTTTTACAACAGGCCGTTTGCATCACCTTGAATTAGATGTAGCAGCTACTTTTTATATGAATAAATACCATCCTTATAATGGCGGATTAAAAGATGACTTCAACAAACAACTTTACTTCACGCCCTTTGTTTGTTACCGGCTCCAGGGAGGAAAAGGCATTGTTTTTAAAACCGGGGTAGGCCCACAATTGTTATTTGATCCGCCTTCCGATGATGTAACCGATTTTAAAACAAAGCTGCAGGTATCCTATTTCGGTGCTTTAGGAATAAGTTTTTAAAGGCTGTACCGACAGCACGAAAGGATTGCTTGATTTACCTTGTGAAGACAAGCACCAGTTCAATAGTAACAATTCGTAATGGGCCAGAGGCCTGCTCCAGGCGGGGCTACCACCTGCTAACGCTTGCTGCGCCTAAGCAGCTTTTGCGGGTTTAAACTCGAAAAAAATGCTCGTGCCATTTATTACTTCTTCCCGCATGGAGCCACCTAATTGCTGCGTGAGTAAGGCAATCAACTGACCGCCAAAACCGGTTCCCTGTGTTACGCCGGATTTACCCACACCATTGTCAGATACCTGCGACTGCAATATGCCATCCGCATGCTTTCGCAGTTTTATTTGCACGTTTCCGTGTTGCCCTGCGGGAAAGGCATATTTGATGGTGTTGGTTAGAAGTTCATTTACGATTAGTCCCAGGGGTACGGCAGTATCAATATCCACATCCAGCTTATCCATGGCGCATTCAATGGTCACTCTTTTATCTGCGCCAAAAGAATCAAGAATGCTCTCGCTGAGGTTGATAAAATAATCTTTCATTTCTATGGCGCCGAGGTTGGTGCCCTGGTATAATTTCTGGTGAACGATGCCAATGGATTGCACCCGGTTCTGACCTTCCAGCATCGCTTCTTTTGTATGTTCATCAGTTACCTGGTTGCTTTGAAGTGCCAGCAGGCTGCTTACCACTTCCAGGTTATTTTTTACCCGGTGATGAATCTCCTTTAACAACAATTCATTCTCTGCATTCCTGGCTAATAGCGAAGCCTGCGCTGTATTTAATTCGGAAACGGTTTTTTCTATTTTATCGTTTTTATGTTGCAACGCAAGATTTGCTTTTTGCTTATTGCTATTATTGCGGTAAAGAATAACTGCAATTACAAGCGCACTTATAAAAAGGCCGATGCTGGTATTAAAGCGCACCTGTTCTTTGGCGGATTTTTCAGCTAAATGTAAACCTGCGACACGTTGCTGCTCTTTGATCTCCAGTTGTTTTACCTGTCTTGTTTTTTCAACGTTGGTAACGGTGTCATTTGCTGCGGTTGAAATTTTAAGAAATGCAAATGCTTTTGCCGGGTCGCTCTGCTCAAAAATGCGGGACAACAAATTGGATGCATTTGCCATCACTAAATAATTTTTTAGCTGTGTTGCTCCGGCCAGGGCAAGGCTGGCAAAAGCAT
>JBKJNG010000331.1:0-6211 GCA_046596065.1 Phnomibacter sp.
GTGTTCATGGTTGCATACACGCTTACCGCTTTTGCATTGTTTAACATCCACCTGAACCATGCAATTGCGTGGCAACCCATATCCATTAAAACACCACCACCGGAAAGGTTAATATCATAAAACCAATCGGAGTGTGGACCTGAATGTTTTTCAGCCTGTTTCAGCATGTAAATTTCACCGATTGCGCCTTCCTTTACCATCTGTCTTACCCGTTCGTATTTTGGTGCAAAACAAAGTTCTTCTGCATACATTAATTTAACGTTCGCTTGTTTACATGCGGCAATCATTTTATCCGCTTCTTCGAGTGTAACAGCCAATGGTTTTTCAATGATGATGTGTTTGCCGGCAGCAGCTGCTTTTATGGTAGCATCGGCATGTAAAAAGTTTGGTAAGCAAATGTCAACAACATCGCAACCACTTTTATGGATGAGCGCATCGATATCAGAAAACCATTGCGGAATATGGTGTTTTTCTGCAAAAGCTTTCGCTTTGTTTTCATCTCTTGTGTACACTGCAACTACTTCAGCATTCGCAACAAACCGATGGTAACTTTCAAGATGGATATCTGCAATAAAACCAGCACCTAAAATGGCAACTTTAATTTTGTCCATGGCAATCGTTCATTTTTTCTGTGGTGAAATTATTTGAAAGCATTTGGTTGTTGGCATGCTATGAAAAATAAAGTTTTACCTTCAAAAAAAAATGCGAGCATTTTTAAACATAAACGATTGATATGCCAGGAGATTCAACGGGTGTAAACCTGAATATAAAAGGAAAAGATGCCAATAGTTATGATGCCATAGTAATTGGTTCGGGCATTAGTGGCGGTTGGGCCGCTAAAGAATTATGCGAGCATGGTTTAAAAACGTTGGTGTTGGAACGTGGGCGAAATGTAGAGCACAATAAAGATTATCCAACAGCAACAAAAGCCCCGTGGGAATTTAAACACCGCGGACAAATGTCGAAAGAGTTTCTACAGGAAAATCCATTGATCAGTAAGGCTGCAGGCTTTGGGGAAGACAGTGCTCATTTTTTTATAAAAGATAAAGATCATCCCTATGTACAGGAGAAACCTTTTGACTGGATCCGTGGTTACCAGGTAGGTGGTAAATCGCTGACCTGGGGACGTGCCTGTCAGCGCTGGAGCCAGAATGAATTTTCTTCTCCTGCAAGAGATGGTTATGGCATTGAATGGCCCATTACCTATAACGAAATTGCGCCCTGGTATTCGCATGCAGAAAAATTTATTGGCGTATGTGGTACAAGAGATGGCATTGAAGCAATGCCCGATGGGGAATACATGCCGCCCTTCGATTTTAATTGTGTTGAATCGCATATACAAGACACTATAAAATTAAACTATAAAGACCGCCATTTGGTGCATGCCAGATGGGCGCATTTAACAGCACCAACGGATCTTCATTTGCAACAGGGACGGGCAAAATGCCAGGCAAGAAATATGTGTATGCGAGGCTGTCCGTTTGGAGGTTATTTCAGTTCTGTGTCTTCCACCATTCCCTGGGCTAAAAATACTGGCAATCTTACTATCAGGCCATTCTCCGTGGTGCATTCTATTTTGTATGATGAACAAAAAAATAAAGCCATTGGTGTACGTGTAATTGACAGCAATACAAAAGAGACAACTGATTATTTCTCACGTATTGTTTTTGTGAATGCATCGGCATTAAACAGCAATTTGGTGTTGTTGAATTCGCAATCAAAACGTTTTCCCAATGGTCTTGGAAATGACAGTGGATTACTAGGGAAATTTGTAGCGCACCATAATTACAGGGCCAGTGTGAATGGTCAGGTAGAAGGCATGCACGATAAATATTATTATGGCCGCAATCCTACAGAACCCATTATTGCAAACTATAGGAATTTGTACAAACATGATATGGATTACAAAGGTGGCTTCACCACTTTTATGGGTGCCTACCGCGGACGATTAAACAGCGAAAGCATACCCGATGCCATAGGTGCGGAATTTAAAGAAGCAATTACAGAAGCAGGCGATTGGGGAACCTATATGTACATGCAGGGCGAAACAATTCCCAAAGAAACAAACCATGTAAGATTGAGTACGGATCAGAAAGATCAATGGGGAATTCCACTCCTGGTTATGTCTGTTGATTATGATGATAACGATGAAACAATGATCAAAGATTTTTTAACGCAGAGCGCCGAAATGCTGGATAAAGCGGGTGTAAAAAATATTCAGCAGCATGATAATCACCAGGCTCCCGGCCTTGATATTCACGAGATGGGCGGCTGCCGTATGGGCAAGGATTCGAAAACCTCTTTACTCAATAGCCATAACCAATTGCATTATTGCCAAAACGTTTTTGTAACCGATGGCGCCTGCATGACGAGCACTGGCAATCAAAGCCCATCGTTGCTTTACATGGCATTGACTGCAAGAGCAGCAAATTATGCGGTGGAAGAAATGAAGAAAGGTAATTTATGATGCAGTTGAATTCCTTGAAATTTCAACAGGTAATTGCTTGTATCTAAAAAAGTGTATAGGTTTATTTTTTAATAAAAATATCCTCCCTTGCAGCCCGTTGTATCACGTGCTTGCTTAAAGCAACTGCCTTATTTGGGGGACAAATAAGGCAGTAAAAAATAAAACATCTAACCCTTGCCTTTCGCCGATTTATTGCAACTATGACTTAAGCAAAGCATTTCCTTATGAGCATCTGTTATTTGACCTATAAATCAATTGTAATCCACAATTTCCATTATTACGCGATAGCTGCCATCTTCCCAATAACCGGCACCAGCACCCGGAGAAGGACCCTGCCAAACTTTGTGATCGAAATTTTTATAAATAAGACCAACACCTTTGGCATACACCTCGATGCTGTAATCCCATTGTTTATAAGGTTGGGCAGGATCAAAAGGTCCTTCCGGAAATTCTTCATTCCGTTGTAAAACGGTTATCGTATTCTCAAAAGTTCGGCCACGAACCGTAAATGGCTGCCCCACATTTTGATAAACATAATTCCAGTCGTAGAGGTAACGAACCGGCGAATTAACTGATAAGGCATCAATAAAACTATTGCCCTTCCATTCAAAACCTTCCTGGATTGGAAAACGTAGCGACATAAAGCGCAGGTTGTTCTCCACTTTTTCAATCCAATCGGTTGCCTGCGGCGAAACCATGAAAGTATTGTTATTGGTGTAACCCGTGCTTCCTGCTGAATCCGAAATGGTTCTTAATATGCGGTAAGCGCTACGGCCAAGTGCATCTGTAATTTCCGCATCAACCTTATTACGAACGCGGTAATGCGTTACAGCTGTATCGGCGCCAAATTGGGTAGTGTTGGTGGAGTCCAAACGATAGGTAATATATTTTCCTACTGTGAGCGGAAAATAATCGGATAAGGGTGGCGTGCTCATCTCGATTTTCTTGTCAGAACATGCCTGAAGTAAACAACTAATGAAAAAAAGAGAAGCCAGTTTTGATAATAAGTTCATGCGGTGGACTACCGTTTTGGTTGCGTAAAAATAGCGGAATGTCAACTACGTTGGTTAACGACAAGTATGAATAATTATTGCCGTGCATTAAGAAGCCAAACAGCCGATGCTACGATCAGCGCTGAATAATTCCACCGCCGATCACATCATTGCCTTCGTAAAATACAGCACTCTGACCAGGTGCGATGCCTTTTACATCTTCATAAAACTTCACCGATATACCATTGTCAGCCGTATATAAATTGCTTAAAGCGCCTTTATCCTTGTACCTGATTTTAGTTATGGCTTCCATGCCATCAGTTATGCCATCGTACTTAAGCCAGTTAACACGTTTAACCATCATTTTGTTGCGGTTCAAATCTTCTTCATCACCCAGCATTACGGTATTTGTATCAGGATTAATATGAGTTACATAAACAGGTCTTCCCAAAGCAACCAAACCTTTGCGCTGGCCAATAGTGTAAAACGGATAGGCATTATGCTGACCCAATTTTTTACCGGTTTTATCAACAAACCAACCACCGTTTACTTTTACTTCCAGGCCATCTACACGACGCTTTAGAAACCCGCGGTAGTCATTATCGGGTACAAAGCATATTTCGTAGCTCTCTGCTTTTTTAGCCAGTTCCGGATAGCCAAATTCTTCCGCCATTTTACGGATTTCTGTTTTGCGGTAGGTGCCTAATGGCAACATGGTCCTGGCCAGTAAATCCTGCTGAAGCCCCCACAGAACATAACTCTGGTCCTTGGTTTCATCTACACCCTTGCTTATATAATATCTTCCATTGGTATGCTGATGAATATTTCCGTAGTGGCCTGTTGCTATAAATTCACAGTCGAGCGCATCGGCACGTTTAAGCAAAGCCCGCCATTTAATATGTGTATTGCACATTACACATGGGTTAGGCGTACGGCCAGCCATATATTCTTCTACGAAGTTGTCAATTACAAAATCGCCAAATTCGCTGCGGATATCTAATATATAATGCGGGAAACCATGGTGCACTGCCGCCATGCGGGCGTCGTTAAAGCTGTCCACATTACAACAGCCTGTTTCTTTTTTTGAAGTGCCACCGCCACTGGTAGCATAATCCCATGTTTTCATGGTAATGCCAACCACTTCATAGCCTTGCTCGTGCAACATAAGAGCGGTAACAGTACTGTCAATACCGCCACTCATTGCCACCAGCACTTTTCCATTCCGGCTCATTTTCCAATTAATTTAATAGGCGAAGTTACTGTTGTAACATTAAAACAGGTTTACCATATAGGGAAGCAACAGATATTACAGTTGCCAGCCCTTAGTCAAAGTGAAGATTTATGACACGAAGCCACAACGCCGGATTTATCTTATTGTCTTTTTTCCTGTTGTCGCCGCAAAACCTATTTTTATCGCCGTGATGCACACCTTCCTCAGGTTCATTTTTTCAAATTGAAAGCTTTTTTGCCCTGAAATTCACAAAGTCAAGTCCCGTGCTTTGTATTTCTTCATGTCTTAATGGAAAAATTCCTCAATACAAAAAAAGGTAGTTTCCGCAATTAAATTCAGTAGTTCTACTGATGTTTTTGTATCAGGCTGGCTGCTATCTTTACTTCATAATAATTAATTAACGCACAAAAAAACGAGTACTATGATCAAGCTTCAAGTGATTGGCAATCTTGGTAAAGACTGCATCCTAAACCAGGTAAATGGCAAAAATGTAATTAACTTCAGCGTGGCACACACTGAAAAATTTAAAGATGCCACTGGCACTCAAAAGGAAAGGGTAACCTGGGTAGAATGCGCTTATTGGACGGACAGGACAGGTATTGCACCTTACCTGAAGAAGGGTTCACAAGTGTATGTAGAAGGAACCCCTGAGGTGCGGAACTACCAGAAAAACGATGGTACACCTGGTTCTTCCCTCACTGTGAGGGTACAGAGTGTACAATTGCTTGGCGGCAAGCCTGACGGCCAGCCGACTGCCAACGGTTACGCAGCTCAGACTTCTAACAACAACGCACAGGATGGCAATTACACACAGGTAGCTGCCCCTGCCGAGGTAAACGAGCAAATGGATGACCTTCCTTTTTAAGGAATACAGACGTTGCTACAACCGTATTCTGCAAGGCTCTTCCATACCGGAAGAGCCTTTCTTTTTTTAAAAAAATTATTAATTTTAATGGTATTGCTGAATTAGATTAGAAAATTCAGATTTCCTAATCTTGCGGTATGAATAGATTAATTATGGCAATGGTGGGTGGTTTGATGGCTACCGTCGCTATGTCACAACCCAAAAAACTGACCAGCTATGTTAATCAGTTTACTGGAACAGGCGGACATGGGCATACTTACCCTGGCCCCTTGCTTCCCTTCGGTATGGTGCAATTAAGTCCGGATAACGGTACACAGGGCTGGGATTGGTGCAGTGGTTACCACTACAGCGATTCGGTAATTACCGGGTTTAGTCATACCCATTTAAGCGGCACAGGCATCGGTGATCTTGCGGATATTTCTGTTATGCCATCGGTTGGTAAAGCTGCCGATACAATTGCAACGCCGTCCTTGTTTTCCCACCAGCAGGAAAAAGCATCACCGGGATACTACGAGGTGATGTTGAAAGATTATAATATTAATGCAGAACTTACGACTAGCCTGCGCTGCGGTTTTCACCGCTATACTTTCCCCAAGGCAAAAGATGCAATGATAAGGCTCGACCTTGGTTTTGCCATTAACTGGGATTCTCCTGCT
>JBKJNG010000002.1:0-5490 GCA_046596065.1 Phnomibacter sp.
GATTCGCCGGGTTTTTTTCAATGATGGCCTAAAAAAAGTCCATCCCGTAGAGGCGGGGCGGACTGTTTACTTACTAACCCATTAAATTCTACCGCTAAAATACAAATTAGGTGCAGATGGCAAAATAATATTTTGCTCTTGTGAAAAAGTTTTGCCTTTTGTATAGATGAAATCGCCCTTGTAAAACGGCCTTTTTTTACAAAATTACCATCCCTGGGTAATCCAAAAAGCTGCTTAAGGAGAGGGAGATTAAAGTATAATAAAAGGCCATAAAATTCATTGCGGCGGCGGGTATCCTGTGGAAACTACGCAGAAAAAACAGGTAGTTTTTCCAAACAGAATCAGTACAAGTACGCTATGATCCGGGGTTTCGTGCTACTAGTTTCACATCGTCAACAAAACGTTATCCATTTAAAACACACCATTATGAACTATCAGTTTAAAGGGAAACTGCGTGCTTTCCTGTGCAACGATTGCGAAGAGTTTCTGTCGGGCGTCTTTGTACGGCTTTACAAAACTACCTCGAAGGAAAGGCTGGTTGAAGCAGCGGTTGCTGAAGTAAAAGAAACCTTCCACCAACTCACCGCCGAAGAAGTGAAGGCAAAGTCGGGCGACCTGCTCGCCGAAGCAACAGTTGATGAACAAGGTAATTTTTCAATTGATCTATCAAAAGGTTACGATGGAACAGCCTTCGATATTGATTTTGAATGTGGGACCGTTCCACCCCGTATTCCCCGCAGGAAAAAGTACCCGCCGGTATTTTTCCATATTACCACACTGCAACCACAATGGCGGGAAATAGGCGGTCAGCCTTTGGAGGCAGCCACTAACCCGCAATCATTTTTGTCGTACAGTTGGTCATATGCCATTCCAAAAAGATGGTGGTGCCTTATACGTTCAAAATTTGATGAGTATGTGGTTTGCGGCAAAGTGATTGATTGCGAAACAAAAGTACCGCTCAGCGGACTTAAAGTAAGCGCTTTCGATTACGACCTGATTCAGGACGATCCGCTGGGCTTCACTTTTACGGATGCCAACGGCAAATTCAAACTCTATTATTCTGAGGCTGATTTCAGCAAAACCATTTTCAGCTGGCTAAATATTGAATGGCCTGCAGGTCCGGATCTGTACTTTAAAATTGAAACTGCAACTGGTGATGTCCTCTTGCAGGAAGACCGCAACCGTGGCTGTCAGCCGGACCGCAGCAATTCTCCACATTGCGTTTGTGTAGATTTCTGCGTAATATTCAAGCCCAATGTGAACTATGTTCCGGCGCTATTTACCCATGTCGGCAATTATTCCATCGCTACCGGTTTCGATGGATCGGGCTATACCAATGATGCTGAAAAAAATGCTTTCACACAGAGTATTCCATTGATTGGGATATTACCGGGCGGCATTGCATCTAATGCCATGGAATATCGTTTCAGGGTAATCAATCTTGATACTGCTACCAATATTATAGTCGATTCAACATTCATGAACGGCTTCCAGGTTTGGCACTTTGAACATGCTGCATTTTTTGCCTTCGTTTAGCTATACCAGCGAGCCTTATACCGTAAATGCAGGTGGCCCGCATAATGTAATGATGGCGGCGGATGGCTGGATAGCTGTTCCGCGGGAAAATGATTTATTTGGAACCGGCCAGTTTAATGCCGGCACGGTACTGGGAAGCCTGAACACAGAAATGCTGACAAAGGAATTTTTCGACATGACGCTCCCTACCATTTACAAAGCAGGGGACGCTTTTCCGGCCGGGCAAAAAGCAGGCATTCACACTTTCCAGATCATTTTTGAGGCAAGGGAAGCAGGAACCACAACAATTGCCTATTCAACGGTATTGCAAAAAATTGTGATCAGCAATGTTACCTATTCGCAGCTTGTTCATCCATCATGGGCTGGCGGATTGAGAACTAAAATTGGAGTTGGCATGCTGGAAATTGCAGAAACTACTGCCACCGGCGCCGGTTGTAATAAGGTGGAAGATACCCTTACCGCTAATTACTCGGTGGTTCACCCACACCTGGAAAATGTAACTATTTCATTTGAGGGCAATGCACCTCTACCGGCAAATTTCAATGCACCATTCTCAGGGACAGGTGAATCGGTTGGAGCCCACGCTTTTACTGGTCTTAACAGCCTGCCCATGAAACCATGCGCCTATATCATTCACCTGGTTGGTAATATCAGGCTCACCAGTGGTGGCGGCCGTTTGCCATGGGCTTACGTTGAAGATCATATAGCTTTCTGTAAATCATAACTATACCATCAAACCTCGTCTTGTGAAAAACAAAAATGGGCCGCTATTAAAGCGAGCCCATTTCTTATATATTCTCGTTAGCGCGAAAATTAACCCAGTGCTACTCTTTTAAATTCCACCACTTTCAAATCACCGTTTACACCTTTCAGGTATTCAGCGATGGTTTTGGCAGGATCTTTTACAAAAGCCTGCGCCAGCAAAGTGTTTTCTTTAAAAAACGAATTCAACTTGCCCTCGGCGATCTTTGCAATCATTTCATCGGGCTTACCAGCCATTTTAGGATCGTTTTTGATTTGATCAACAACGATAGCCCTTTCCCTTTCAACAGTTTCCGCAGGGATGCTGGCAGGGTCAATTGCTAATGGGTTCATAGCTGCAATCTGCATAGCCACATCTTTACCTACTTCAGCCGTAGCCTGGTTTAAACCAACCAAAACGCCCATACGGTAAGCACCATGTATGTAGGAAGCTACAAATTCAGCATCGATTCTTTCGAATTTGCTAATGCCGATTTTCTCGCCAATAGAAGCCAGTTTATCGTTGATCAGTTCTGAAACTCTAGCTCCATTTACGGTTATTTCGTTCAGTTCGTCAGCGCTTTTTACATTGTTCGCAATAGCTGCTTCAGCAATGCTTTGGGCAAATGCTACGAAATCAATGTTCTTGCTTACGAAGTCAGTTTCGCAACTAATGCAAAGTGCAATACCGGTTTTGTTATCGCCAGTTGTTTGCGCAATTACTACACCTTCTTTAGCCTCACGGTCACTACGTTTAGCGGCAATTTTTTGTCCTTGCTTACGTAACCAGTCAATAGCTGCTTCAAAATCGCCATTTGCTTCGGTTAAAGCTTTACGGCAATCCATCATTCCTGCGCCTGTTGCCTGGCGAAGTTTGTTTATATCAGCTGCGGAGATCGCTACAGTACTCATTGTATATATGTTTTTTCCCTGTCTGCCCGACAGGAGATTTAAAAATGTACGATTTAAAAATGCTCCAAACCATTCAGCGTTATTCTGCCTTAGTAGTTTGGAGCACCGGTATCAACTTATCTGTCTCAATTATTATCTTCCACCGCCGGGTCCAACACCTGGTCCACCGGGACGACGACCGCCGCCACCAGCGTTTGGTACACGACGTTTGGGTGCACCACCAGGGCCGCCGGGTCCGCGACCACCAGCACCGCCTGCTGCGCCACCAGGTCCGCCTGGTCCACGGTTACCACCGCGTCCACCGCCACGTCCACCTCTTTCCCTGTCTTTACCATCGTTGGCACCATCATCAAAGTTTGGACGGTTGTCAGTTACTTCTTCTTCTACTTCCTCATCTTTATTGGCCATACGCTCAGCCAAACCTTCTGCAATAGCAGCGGTAAGGTATTCCAGTATGATCGCGATTGATTTGGTAGCATCGTCATTCGATGGAATAGCGAAGTCAACTTTATTAGGATCGCAATTGGTATCAACCATACCAAAAGTGCTAATGCCTAAACGTTTCGCTTCAGATAAAGCGATATGCTCATGCCCGATATCAACCATAAATAAAGCCGCAGGAGCACGACCCATCAGGGCTATCCCACCTAATACCTTCTCCATTTTATCTTTATCGCGGGTAAGCGTAAGGCGTTCTTTTTTGGTAATGCTATCCAATGTACCATCAGTCAGCATTTTTTCTATGCTCTGCATTTTCTTAACGCTCTTACGAACGGTGTTGAAGTTGGTAAGCATACCACCCAACCAGCGCTCAGTAACATACGGCATGTTTACACGCTGCGCACATTCAGTAACTATTTCTTTAGCCTGCTTTTTGGTGGCAACAAACATGATCTTTTTACCACTTTTAGCAATTTGCTTAAGTGCAGCAGCTGATTCCTGTAAACCTTCTACTGTTTTGTTAAGATCAATGATGTGTATGCCTTTCTTTTCGGCGAAGATGTAAGGCAGCATTTTAGGATTCCACTTCTTTTTCAGGTGACCGAAGTGAACACCGGCATCTAGCAATTGCTGCTGAAGAGATGTATTTTGTTCCATTTAATTGGTATGATTATAATTTAAAAATATCGTTAGGTCATTAGTCAGTGAGTCAGTAAGGTCATACAGTCTAAAACACATTGACTTAATGACCATTGACCAATTAACGCTTGCTGAACTGGAAACTCTTACGGGCTTTTTTCTTACCTGGTTTTTTACGTTCAACACCACGTGGATCGCGGGTTAATAAACCAGCAGCTTTAAGAGCCGGGCGATAGTCAGGGCTAACCTCGAGTAAAGCACGGGCAATACCAAGTTTAACTGCTTCCGCTTGTCCTTTTACGCCACCGCCGGTAGCATTTACCTTTACATCAAACTTATCAGTGCTTTCAACTGCTTTCAAAGGCTGTTCAACCTGGTTTTGCAGGTAAACCAACGGAAAGTAAGTTTTGTAGTCTTTATCGTTTACAGTAATAACGCCGCTTCCTTTGCTAAGGAATACACGGGTAACCGCTTCTTTACGACGGCCTACTGCATTTTTTTGTTTTTCCATTTATGGGAAATTTGAAGATTTGAGATTTGAAATTTTCACCCCTTCAGGTGATTGGGGTTAGAATTTTAATTCCTTTGGTTGTTGTGCAGCATGCTCATGATTGCCACCAGCATAAACGAACAATTTCTTATACATTTTACGGCCCAGGCGATTTTTAGGAAGCATCCCTTTTACAGCACGCTCAAGAATAGCATCAGGACGGCGTTTCTGCAGGTCTTTTGCTGTTTCTTCCCTTAACCCACCAGGAAAGCCACTAAAGTTCTGGTACAGTTTGTCTTCTAACTTGTTGCCGGTAAAAACAACTTTTTCTGCGTTGATAATGATAACGTAATCACCAGTATCCACATGTGGAGTATAGCTGGCTTTGTGCTTACCGCGTAAAACGGCAGCAATTCTAGCACACATGCGCCCAACGGTTTGATTGGTGCCGTCAACAACGTACCAGGTACGCTGCACGGTAGCCTCGTTCGCATGTTTGGTAGTGAAATGTAGTTTGCTCATTTGTTTGTTTTTTGGATAAAACCCGCCATCCCGGGTAAGACCCTGTTTTTAAAATTTGGACGGCGAAAGTAAGCGGCCTTACTATTACAGACAACTATTTAAGCAACTATTTTTATAGTTACCTTTGTAACAAGTTGATTAAATAGTTGTCTGTAATAGTAAGGCCGCTTACTTTCGCCGTCCAAATTTTAAAAACAGGGTCTTACCCG
>JBKJNG010000004.1:0-2776 GCA_046596065.1 Phnomibacter sp.
AACCGTAGACGAAAGGTTGCATCCCTGGAAAAAATTATTTCCATTTTCCTGAAAAAGTTTTCATGAACGCTTCAGGGCTCTTGGTTTCATTGATACGATCGCCGTAATATTTTAAAATCATTTCCAATTCTTTTGCTGTAAAAGCGCCTTTAAGTACTTCAGGTTCGCCTTTGACAGGAATAATTACGGTAGAAGGATAAACCATATTGCCACCCAGCAACTTCACAGCCAACATGTTTACTTTATACTTGGCCTCATACTCATAATTTTTACCTTCCCATGCGTATGGGTCTTTGTTTTCAGCATTTATTTTGACCGCATAATAGTTTGATTCCAGGTATGCAGCCACCGAATCGTTACGCCAGGTAGTTTTATCCATCACCTTACAGTAATAGCACCAGCTAGTGTAAACGTCTACAATAATTGGTTTTTTGGTGTCAGCCGCTATCGCCTGTAGCTCTTCCGGGGTTATCCATTTTACCGATGAGCCGTCTTTATCTGAACCGGCAATGGAGACCGCCAGATCAGCCGACAACATTATTATCATTAAAACAAGTATTCTGATAACCTTTATCATAGATGGGTGTTATTTTGGCAAAGCTAACGATACAAGATGCATAAAATTGTAATTGCGGTTACGGGTGCGAGTGGATCTATTTATGCCAGGGTTCTATTGGAAAAGCTTTCCGTAATGAAAGCGCAGGTTTCGAATATTGCCGTGGTTATGAGTGACAATGCAAAAGATGTTTGGCAGCATGAGCTTGGGAACCGGGATTTTGAACAATTCGAGAACACGATAGCCCCCGCAGTTCCAATCAAGTTTCATGCAAAGAATGATTTTATGGCCCCGTTTGCTTCAGGGTCTGGGCAATACGATATCATGATTATAGTGCCATGCAGCATGGGAACACTTGGCCGCATTGCAAATGGCATTTCCGATGACCTGGTTTCAAGAGCGGCAGATGTAATTATAAAAGAAAGAAGAAAATTGATATTGGCTGTGCGGGATACACCTTATAATTTAATACACATCAGGAATATGGAAGCCGTGACGCTTGCCGGAGGAATCATTTGCCCGGCAACCCCATCTTTTTATAGCCTTCCAAACAGTTTTGAAGAACTTGCTGCAACAGTTGTTGATCGCATAATTGACCTTGCAGGCTTACAGCAGCAAACCTACCGTTGGGGAAGTGGCGGCTGAAACTGATTTTACGTAATAAAAAACCCGCGTTAAGCGGGTTTTTTATTAAAATATTTTGATGATTTATTGTTCTATTTCATCAACCCCCGGGTGTTTGGCTTTATTGAAAACAAACAAAGCATCATCTAAAGTGACGTTGGTTTTAAGGTTGCTGATACTGTATTCATACACATTACCGCTGTTCTCATAAATTTTAGACGACACGATCATGTTTTGAACAGGATCGACATATACATACACTTTAAAAAAGTTTTTGCGTTTGTCGATTGGCGTGAGTTCAATCTCTGACAAAGATTTGCCATTGATGGTTTTATTGCCATTCAGCTTGTATATAAAATCTTTATCGTAAAAATTGGTAAACAAACGTTGTGGGCTAATGCCAGACTGGTTGCTGTTATCAACATCACTTACGGTAACCTCGTTTGCAGCAGGCTCGTACTTCCACATTTTTTTGCCATCGCTGGTTAACTCCAGGCTCTTTTCAGTGATATGGTATTTAACGTTTTTCACGAAAATGGATCCGTTCTTTTTTCCTGCATTTTTTCCTGCACGGTTAATAACATTTAATGCATAATTGGCCTGAACAGTTTTAAGGGTTTTGAATTTCGCACTAACCTTATCTAAAATTGACTTGGCGGCCGGGTCGTTCTGAGCACTTGCACCAAGTACTATAACCGATAAAATTGCTGTAAATAATGTCTTCATTTTTTTAATTTAAAAGTTCGCAAAAGTAAACATAAGACGTTAGAATGGGCGTCAGTTTAAACCGATGTAATTCATTAACAAGTATTTGGCGACTGGATCTGCAATATGGCAATCAGAATTTTGCAAAGATTATGGCACAAACACATCATTTAAAAGAAGGGGTAAAAAAATATGCCACTTGTACGGAAAAGAAGATAGGCAGTAGCAATCATGCTACTATATGCGGTCCAGTATTTCTTCCAATTCCATTTCTGACCTTACCAAAACCTCCCTGGCTTTACTTCCCTGGTTGGCGCCAACAATACCAGCTGCTTCCAGCTGATCCATCAGGCGACCGGCGCGGTTATAGCCCAATTTCAGGCGGCGTTGTATAAGGCTGGTACTACCAATTTGGTTTTGAACGATCAGCCTGGCGGCATCCTCAAAAAATTTATCGCGGTCAGAAAGGTCGAATTCTTTTGCTTCCATATCTTTTTCATCCACGTATTCCGGAAGCAGGAAGGCATCGGGATACCCGTGCTGCTCCCCAATAAAATCAACTACACGTTCCACTTCAGGCGTATCAACAAAGGCGCATTGCACACGTATCAATTCCCCATTATGGCTGATAAGCATATCGCCTTTACCAATCAATTGTTCAGCGCCACCCGCATCCAAAATAGTACGGCTGTCAATTTTACTGGACACTTTAAAGGCCATACGACCCGGAAAGTTCGCCTTAATGGTACCTGTTATTATATTTACGGATGGGCGTTGCGTAGCAATAATCAGGTGAATACCCACTGCCCTTGCCAGCTGGGCAAGACGGGCGATCGGCATTTCGACTTCTTTGCCCGCCGTCATAATAAGATCGGCAAACTCATCAACTAC
>JBKJNG010000114.1:0-3191 GCA_046596065.1 Phnomibacter sp.
TGTCCCGCAGTATTGCGGGATGATTGTTTCGATAAAGTTAATGATCGTTATGGTTGCAAGAGGCATTTGGGTGCATCCGGGATAAAGCCGCCGGGACTTACAGACAGGCGCATTGGCGGAACCCCGCAATGCTGCGGGGCAGGCGTGGAGAACCTGCGCTGGTTAAATAGGCTGAATAGGTAAAATCGTTTGAAGCGGCGCCAGAACGTACGAAAGGCATAGAGCAGGAACGGTCAAGCGGAGCACCCGTAAGACTTAATAGGGCTTCACAAACCAGCAGCAGGGGCGGATGCGCCCGTAGTAGTGATGATAGTTTATGAAAGTAAACAGGAGCAAAGGGGCGCACAGGTGTTATTCTTTTTAGACAAGTCAACCGAAAGGGATGAACAAGTCACATGAAAGCAAAGCGTTTTATACGTTTACAACACCTGAAGAGCCGTATGAATCGAGAGGTTCACGTACGGTTCTGTGAGGAGCATGTGGTTAAATTCCCCTTGCTTACTCGACTATGTGCTGTTTTTCTTTTACTTCTTGCGTCCAGTCCAATGTGAAATAAATTTTCTATCTGCTGAAAATGAAGTTCCTGATATTGTATCGCCTTCAATATATCCTGAATGATAGTAGGTATTTTCTTTGTCTACGGTACTAAAGGCAAAGTAAACTTTATCCCAGTCAGTATTGAATTTTCCATTGGTAAAAGAACTTCCATAAAACTCGCCACTAAAATCTTTCCCTTCTGTGGGTGTTATTATAAAATCTTTATAATAAGCCTCACTTTTAGGTGTTGGTCGTAAATCAATTATCCAAATCCCTTTAATGGATTCAGTGCTAAAGGTTTTTGTTGTAACAGTTTTCACACTATGGGGAATTGTAACGGTTTGATTAGTAGCAATGCCATTTAATTGTTGGCTCATTTCAAATAAGTTTGTAGCATCTGTATTACTTAAAACAATGATAGCTCTATTTGAATCAATAACATGAATCCAATTGGCAGCAGAACCATAAATACCGCCCGGACGATAACAAAACTTTGTATTAAGCAAACCATATTTTTCCGACGTCCAAAAACCTAAACCCACGTTGTCAAGTAATTTGTGCGGTGCCAATAATAAATCAACTGTCGGTTTTTTTAAAAGTACAAACGTGAAAATACCTTGGTCAAATTTTAAAAGGTCTTCTACGGTTGAATACATGGCACCTGCTGAAAAGAAATTTTCAATGTAATATGGCTTATCCATTCCAAACGTTTTTGTGCTGTCATTATATAAATAAGACTGAACCAATCCAGTAACAATATCTTTATTATAAAGCATAGCCGTATTCTCCATATTTAAAGGCTCTAATATGCGTTGCCGAAGGTTTTCTTCAAAACTTTTCCCTGTTACTTTTTCTATGATTTTTCCGAGAATTACAAAATCTCCATTATCATAGCTGAACTTTGTCCCTGGTTTACTTTCCAGGTTTCCGCTACAATATTTTAAAATAAAACTATCTCTTGCAACATGTTTAATGTAAATATCATCGCTAATATAGCTTTCGCAATTAGGGATGCCGGAACTGTAAGTGAGAAGGTTTTCAATAGTAGTTTTATTTTTTGCTTCGCCTATGTAATCGGGCAAATATTTTCCTATATTTTCATGTAAGTCAATTTTGCCCTTCTCCATTAATTGCAATATCATTATGGCAGTGAAAGTTTTTGTTATAGAGCAAATTTTAAATTTAGATTTTGAATTAATTGTAATCCCAGATTGCCTGTTAGAGAGCCCAATCCCATTGATGTAATCTATATGTCCGTTAGTTGCCACTACTACACCACCGTTAAAATTCTTTTCAGTATTATAATAGTTTACAACATCTGAATATTTGTTTGTCTGTCCAATTGAAAGTTTAGAAAAAATAAGAGTAAGAATTAGAAGAAAATATTTCATTGATACTTTTTTTCTTTTGATGGTTTATTTAATTGTCGAATAAAATAGCACATAACGTTTGAGTATTGCTGCGGTTGGAGAATTGACCAACTGTTTGCCGGGAACTGAAGCTAAATTAATAAAAAAAAGTTGAAGTTAACTTACAAAAGTCCAACGGAATTCCGTCCGCCGAAACCAAAGCTTGGATATGAACTGCTGCTGATTGTTCTTCCGTCCAGCCCCAATTGCAGCAATACAATGTGTGTCCAGGTAAGCTGTCCTTGTGATGGCAGTCGGCCTCCCGGTGGGAGAAGAAGAAAGCAATCTTCACCATCAAGCCGGTTGCATGCTGCGCTGCTTTAAGAAGCAGGGTGGTGAACGATGCAGCAGGTGCGTCTTTAAGAGCCGAACGCATAGTTACTATTCATCCGCTTAAAACCAAAATTGTGTGTTTACGGCGAGACCAAACAAAACAGAGCATCGATGAAAATCACAACTTTGTAATGGGCGGTTTTGCATTTGCACCCAACTGGGTAAAAGTAGCGGGAGAATGGACCTTGCAGGTACTGCCATCACCATCAAAGGCAGCTAAGAAAAGCATCATGGATAACATACGTAGCCTGAAACTGCATACCTGAACGGGTAGCATTTATGTGGTTGCAAATCTGTTGAATCCGTTAGTGCGTGGATGGCAAAACTACTACTGCCACTTTATCAAAATACACCTGAATGACGTATGGCGCTTTGTGAACCGGCGACTTTAAAAATGGTGCAAGTGGAACAAGCGGCTGAATTTGTATAAGAGCCGAAGATGGCTAAATACCCTGTACAAAATGCAACCCGGTTTGTTTACACACTGGAGTGTATACCCCGCTTATTAATTGAAAAACACATCTTGAAGAGCCGTATGAATCGAGAGGTTCACGTACGGTTCTGTGAGGAGCATGGGGTGAAATTCACCTTGCTTACTCGACTGTGTGCAGGTATTTTTGCGCTAATTACCACTAAAAAAGTCAATCGCTATTCTATCAATCAAGTCAGGTTTATCATTAAATACTTCATGTGAGCAGTTGGGTATAATACAGAACTGACTATTTTTAATGTAATTCTTTATTTCTATGCCGTGATTTAGTGTTATCATATCATTATCACCATAAGTAACCAACACAGGAATCTTAATTTCTTCAAGTATCCGCTTTGAGAAATATTCTTCTGCAAGCCACATCTTGCGGCCTTCTATAATGTACCTTTTCCAGTCGCCGCTTGGTGAAAGTTTTTTGTAAC
>JBKJNG010000143.1:0-3013 GCA_046596065.1 Phnomibacter sp.
TTACAAGCAATCTTTTTTACTTTAATGACACAAGTTTCCAAACCCAAATTGTCGATACGAAAACTAAACGGTGGTCTTTCTTGTGGTGTTACTTCCAACACTTTTTTCACCACTTCCAAATCTTCGTTCAGCGTTCTGTATTTTTTCAACAGGTTTTTCAAGTCCTTCTTAAATTCTACAAGCTCATCAAAGGTCATTGTTGTTCAATTTCGTCACCGTAGTTTCTCACCGAGAAGGGAGCATCTCTGTAAAAAGCTAATTCGTAATTTATTTCTTCTCCTTCTTTTGAAGCTAACCAAGGCATATCCTTATGAGAATAGTTGCTTATAGCAGCAGCACTCCAATCACTTAATTGTTCAATCACTCTGTCAATTACTTCTTTCTCACTTGCTTTCAATTCAGTTAAATCGGCTTTCACCAAAGGCAGGTAACGGGTTTGAGGAAAACCATGATATTCTGTTTTCACTCTCTGCAACTGACCCCTATCAATCATTTGCACAACGATGCTATCTAACTTTTGTGGAACAGGACCATATGGCAACTTGCGATATTTTGCACCAGTTAAATGTTCTTCATACAATTCATAATAATTGAAGTCGGAAAAATAAAGCAACTTGTAAAGCACCGTTTCACCAACATTCGGCTTGCCTGCACAGCGTTCAAGAATATACAACAATACATTTTTAAACTTGCTGACTTGCAATGACGGAACAGAAATCCGTTCATCTACCTTCTTTGACTTTGCTTCGGCTTTTCCTTCCAAATCTTGATTAGCGGAAAAATCTTTAGAAACAAAATCATCTAAAGAAAATCCTAATACCATAGACAATCTTTGAAATTCAAGAATATCTACAGTTCTGTTTCCCAACTCTATTTGAGCTAAAGACGGCCTTGAAATTTTGACACTTTTCGCCAAATTTTCTTGTGACAACCCCTTCATTTTACGAAGTTCAGTTATCCTTTGACCTATTTGCTTTTGTGATAATTTTATGTTCATATAAATTTCTTATTACAGTTCAACGGGACAAAGATAATCATTGTTCGAAAACAAAACAAATAAGTGTTCTAATTTCATATGTTGGCTTGAAAATCCGGTCAGGCTGATCACTTGAATTCGGTCGGAGCTGACCAGGAAAACGATTGAATATCAAGACGCTTCCTTGTCAATTCAAAACGAAAATGGGTGGTCAAGGTTACCGGATTATCTAATTATGACACGGTACCATCTTCAAAATCTGTAATTTGTACCCATGAAAAATATATCCACGCTGTTAAAAACTATTGTTTGCCTTTCTTCTTTTTTCGGGCTAACCTCTACTATTCGTGCACAGGATATTTCGGTAAACGAAATTATTAATACCGAAAAAATGTATGATTTGCATTTTACGGATGCAAAGCGTGATTCCATGGTGAACCAACTGAACGCTAACCTTCATTTATATCAATACCTGCATGGGTTCAATTTACCAAATAGTGTTCCCCTTCCAAACTGGTTTGATCCTGTATTGCCAGCAATGAAATTCGATACAAAACAACAGCCCATTAACTGGAATATTCCTGCAGGGGTTGTTATGCCTGCTGATACAAACCAGTTGGCGTTTTATACTATTGCGCAGTTAGCTTCTTTGCTCAGACATCATAAAATTACCTCCGTGCAGTTATGCCGGTTTTTTATAAATCGTTTGAAAAAATATGGCGACACCCTGCATTGTGTGATCAGCCTTACGGAACAAATAGCCATGGAACAGGCTAAACGGGCCGATGCCGCCTTTGCAATAGGCATCTATAAAACGCCACTGCAGGGTATACCCTATGGGCTTAAAGATCTGTTTGCAGTAAAGGGCACCCGAACCACCTATGGCACGCCACCTTTTAAAGACCAGGTAATAGATGAAGATGCATTCGTGTACCAGCAACTGGAAAAGGCCGGCGCTGTATTGATCGCGAAATTATCTATGGGAGAGCTTGCGATGGATGATATATGGTTTGGCGGACAAACTAAAAACCCATGGAATTTACTACAAGGTTCCAACGGTTCCTCTGCGGGCTCCGCATCGGCCACCGTTGCAGGACTTTTACCATTTGCTATTGGCACAGAAACCTACGGCTCTATTGTGGCGCCTTCCGCTGTATGCGGTGCAACCGGGCTGCGGCCCAGCTTTGGCAGTGTTGCCCGAACAGGTGGAATGAACCTTGCCTGGACCTCTGATCGTATCGGGCCGATTTGCCGCAATGCGGATGATGCAGCATTGGTATTTGCGTATATACATGGTAGTGATGTATATGACCGTGCCTCAAGAACAATGCCTTTTAATTATACGGGTACTGTTGATCTCAAAAACATAAAAGTAGCCTATGCAAAAAACTACATTGATACTTTACCTGGCAACAGCGCAGAAAAAGGGGTTATTAAAACCTTGCAGGATGCAGGTGTGCAGGTTACGGCTATCGATTTCCCTTCCAGCTTACATACGAATGACCTGCTAATAACCATTTGGGCAGCAGAATCAGCTGCGGCTTTTGACCCTCTCACAAGATCGGGTAAGGATAGCCAAATGGTACAACAATGGCAAAGCCGCTACCCGAATATGTTAAGGAGTGCCAGGTTTATTCCGGCGGTTGAATATCTTACTGTATGCCGTTTGCGCTACATGGTTATGCAGCAGGCTTTTCCAATATTGAGCAACTATGATATTATCATTGTGCCCAGTATGGCCGATGAGCCAATGGCGCTAACCTGCCTTACTGGCAATCCCTGTATTACATTACCAGCTGGTATAGCTGCTGCCGGTGCTGCACCACCAAGCATTACTTTTATAGGTGGTAAATTATACAGTGAGGCAATAATAACTGCCTTCGCCAAAAAGTTTCAGCAGCTAACCCATTATGAGCAGCAGCATCCGCTTATGTTTACAAAGTGAATTAAAACGCATGCCGCTAAAATTGATATTACTAATAGCTTGGCTCGACATTATGAACAACGAGAGCCTTCAGCTATGTTCAATTATTGAAT
>JBKJNG010000195.1:0-2734 GCA_046596065.1 Phnomibacter sp.
GTATTTTCTTTCTTTGGAAACATTTCGTTGCAAAAAGAGGATTGATAACAGGATAGCGAAGTTTGATTTTATGTAATTATCATGACTAAAAAAGAACTGAGAAAAATATACACTGCGAAAAGAACACCAGTTGAGTTGGCCGCTACACACCGGCTAATTGCGTCCATGCTTGAACATTTTCAACAAATTCCCTTAACGGCACTTCATTACCTGCTCAGCTTTAAAGCAAGCACAGCCAAGTTGGAAGTACCGGTTCATTTTTTCGAAGAATATTGCCGCGAGGAGTTTCGCGAGCTCATTATTTGTTACCCTAAAGCTGATTTTACCACCGGTATTATGGAAGCTTATGAAGACAACGATAATCTTTATTGGGAAGAGACTTCCTTTGGCATTGAGCAACCACGAAAAGGAGACCATATTTTACCCATTCAGCTAGATTGTGTGCTGGTTCCCTTGCTTGCATTTGATGAACGCGGCTACAGGGTCGGTTACGGCAAAGGTTTTTACGATCGTTATCTTGCCCGATGCAAAATTGGCGTCATCACCATCGGCGTGTCTTTTTTTGATGCGGAACCTCTCATCTCAGACACAAATGAATACGATGTACCTTTAACCTATTGTGTGACACCTCAACGCTTGTATGTCTTTTAATTTCTTTTTATTCAAAGGCCTGAGGCTGCTACTTTTTCCTTTTTCGTTGTTGGTGTGGGTATACCTGCGTATCCGCAATTGGCTCTACAATAAAAACCTCTTTACCGCTTCAAAATTTAACCTTCCAATAATTTGTGTTGGAAATTTAAGCGTAGGCGGTACTGGTAAAAGCCCGATGGTGGAATACCTGCTGGGTGAACTGACGGCCCATTTTAAAATGGCAACTATCAGCCGTGGTTATAAACGAAAAACAAAGGGTTATGTATTAGCTGGTGAACAAAGTACGGCGCTTGAAATTGGCGATGAGCCTATGCAGTTTCATTTAAAATTTCCCGAAGTTGCTGTAGCAGTTGGAGAGCAGCGTACCCTGGCCGTTCCTCAACTGTTGCACGACCATCCCAATACACAGGCCATCATACTGGATGATGCTTTTCAGCACAGGGGAATTAGTGCTGGCCTCAATATTATTTTAACGGATTATAGTAATCCTTACTGGTACGATTGGTATTTGCCAACAGGTGAGCTAAGAGATAACAAACGCAGTGCAAGAAGGGCGCAAATTATTGTTGTTACAAAATGCCCGGCCGATATGTCGGCAGAAACAAAAAAGGAGTATACCAGGCATATAAAACCATTTGCGGGTCAGCAAGTATTTTTTACGATGATCGATTATGGCATGCCTTATCATATCATTACAAAAGCGCCCCAACCTTTATCGCAACAAATCGAAGTGCTCCTGGTTTGCGGCATAGCCAACCCGGCCCCGTTAAAAGAATATATCGAGCAAAATTCTGAGTCTTATTTCGAAACTAATTTTAGTGACCACCATGTTTTCACAATTGACGACTGGAAAGAAATTGAAACCAGGTTCAATAAACTTGATGGCAATTCAAACATAATGCTTACCACGGAAAAAGACGCGGTACGACTAATAAAATTTGGAGACTTATTGGCAGCTAAACCGCTGTATGTATTGCCCATCAGGGCAAGTTTTTTATTTAATGAAGAACAAAAGTTTAAAAAACTTATCACAACATTTATAGAATCTTATACAGGTGATCCACGCATGGTTACTCAGCCTGGTTAACTTTGTTTGTATAACCAATCCTTCCATCCTTTCACTGCTTTTATTACAATTATTATGAGTAAAAAAAATAGGAAACATAACGCCAACGATCAATTAGTTAAAGGCAAGCTTGAAATTACCCGTTCGGGTATGGGGTATGTTTTGGCAGAGGATAGTGAAGGCGATATTTTGGTACGGCCAATGGATTTTAATAAAGCATTTAACGGCGACAAGGTTCGTGTTCAAATAAAGCGACCTGCATTCAGAGATAAGAAGCGGGAAGGTGCCATTGTAGATGTGATAAGCCGTAAGCAAACTGATTTTATCGGAACGCTCCGAGGCCATGCGGGCCGTTGGTTTTTTCTTCCGGATGGTGATAAACCACTTCCGCATTTTGACCTGGAAGAAGACCCTCATGTGACAGTTGATGAAGAGGGAAAAGTGATTGTTCGTTTTGTGAGCTGGGATAAGGGGCAACGCCGGCCGGTGGGTAAATTTATTGATGTGGTAAGACAGGAAGATATGGGCGATATGGCCATGAAAAGCATCCTGCTTGAGAAAGGGTTTCCCTTATCTTTTTCTGATGAAGCTATGGAAGACGCCTTGCGCATGAACGATCATATTTCTGATAAAGAATTAAAGAAAAGAAAAGATTTCCGCGATACACTTACGTTTACCATTGACCCTGTTGATGCGAAAGATTTTGATGATGCACTCAGCATTAAGTTGTTGAAAGATGATCTCTATGAAATTGGTGTGCACATAGCCGATGTAAGCCATTTTGTAGAAGAAGAAACCATACTCGATACGGAGGCTTACCAACGGGCAACCAGCGTGTATTTGCCCGATCGGGTTAACCCAATGTTGCCTGAGCGCATATCAAATGAATTGTGTTCGTTAAGGCCGCATGAAGACAAGTACACTTTCTCGGCCGTGTTTCATATAAATAGCAAATCCGAGATAAAAAAGTCATGGTTAGGCCGCACGGTTATTCATAGTAACCACAGGTTTAGTTAT
>JBKJNG010000164.1:0-3012 GCA_046596065.1 Phnomibacter sp.
GTTGCTGTTATGCGGCGGTATTTTTTCGTAGGCAATATTGCGGTCATCAAAATACTGCTGCATATCAGCATTAATAATTTTGTACCATTTCTTTTTATAGCCCGATGATGGAGCGCAATGCACACAATAACTTATTTTTTCATCGGCACTTACCATTATTTCTTTGCGGTTATTGCACACCTGTGAAGGCGATACCAAAGGAATAAAATAATCAGTTACCACATCACTGCATTGTTCCGATGGGGGCATACCGGTTTCGTTGCAAACCATTCTTATACCGCAATCTTTGGGTTGTTTAAACCAATCTTCGGTGTTGTCATAATTAACCGAATTGAAAATCTTAAATAAGAGGGGAGTGGCTGTTTGCGCACCACTTAATTCCGGTATTCCCTGCCCGCTGAAATTGCCCACCCAAACACCAATCGTATACTGCTTGTTATAACCGATGCTCCAGGCATCTCTGCGGCCATAACTCGTGCCAGTTTTCCAGGCAATTTTTGGCAGATGATCAGTCGCCTGCCAGTTAATGGGGAAATCAGGACGATTAATATTGCTTAATATTTCATTGATCATAAAGGTGGCGCCGGTGCTTAATACTTTTGTTTTTTCGTGTATGGTATCTGTCTGCAAAAATGCAGGTCGTAGGTAATTGCCATCGTTGGCAAACACGCTGAACAAACCAGTTAATTCTTCCAGTGTGGTACCACATCCACCCAGTATCATCGACAGACCCAATTTCTGCTGGTCTCTTTTTATTTGTTTGAAATTGCATTGGCCCAAAGCCTGTATCAATTTTTCCTTATTAAGCTGGCTTAACATTTTTACCGCAGGAATATTCAGTGAATGAGACAACGCATATTCCATGCTTATATTTCCGTTGAAACGCCGGTCGTAATTTTCAGGAACATAGCCGTTGTAATTAACAGCCACATCGCTGATGATCATTTTTGGTGTAAGCAAACCGTTATCAATACAAAGCCCGTACAGCAATGGTTTTAATGTGCTCCCCGGTTGCCGGATGGCTGCAGCGCCATTCACTTGTCCGCCATCAATAGTATCATAAAAATTAGCGGAACCTGCGTAACTGATAATTTTATGATCGGTATTGTTGATTATAACAACAGCCGCGTTGTTGATATTAAAAAACTTCAAACCCCTTATATAGTCAGCGACTAATTTTTCAGTTTTAAGTTGAGTGTTTAAATCAATGTTTGTCTTAATTATATCTTCATTTGGGTGCTGCTGTTTTAATGTGTAAGACAGATGCGGTGCGAGTTTTGGAACGATTCCTCTTGTGGCTGTCAGTGGTTCTGATATCGCATCTTTAATTTCTTTTTGTGTAAATAATTTTTCCGCAGCAAAACGATTCAGCCATTTATTCCTTTCCTTAACTATAAGATCATTGTTACGCCCGATCACCAGCGAATTCGGCCTGTTTGGAATAATAGACAATGCAGTTATTTCTGCCAGTGATAAATGATCGGGATTTTTATTGAAGTATAACAGCGATGCTGCTTTTACTCCCTGTATATTGCCACCATACGGCACCATATTTAAATACATCTGCAGTATTTCAGACTTGCTGTATTTAAGTTCCAGTTGCAATGCCCGCAACATCTCAGTAAACTTATTAAAAACGGTTCTCTTTTTTGGTTGCAACATACGTGCCACCTGCATGGTAATGGTAGATGCGCCCGATGTTCTTCTGCCTGTAAAAACATTTAAAACAAACGCCCTTGTAATGGCAACAGGATTTATGCCAGGATGGTAATAGAAGTATTTATCTTCTTTAGCGATAATTGTTTTTTTCAACAATGGTGAAATTTCATCCGGTGTTGTTTGCATCCGCCATTGTTCATCTTTTGTAAGAAAGGCGTGTATCACAGCGCCCTTATTGTCGGTAATGATCGTGCTATAGGTGAGCGGCGCTGGTAAAGGGAAGACCCAGTTTGCTAAAAAGAAAACAAAAATGCAAACCGCAATGATGACCGCCGTTTTCTTAATAAAGGACAAACGTTTGACGATATTGGATTTAACCCGTTCAGGAGCTTCGTGTTTATTACGTTTAAACACCCAACGTTGTAAAAGAGTTTTCAATTTGTGGATATGCTATGCAAGTTTACGCATGTTGTAAATCTATTTGTAGTTACAATTAAAAGCTTTATTGTTTTTCGTATAATTTAACAACTGGCATGATGCAAAAGCGGTGTTTATACCGCTATCTTCATCGCGGCTTTATAATCAGCCAATAATATGGATGCCCATCCACGCCTCGCAGTTGCCGGTTCCCGGTTGCAAATTCCCAGTTTCAGGTCAGTAACATTAACAGATCAATAGTTCGGTTTTTCTTATTTTCAATTCGTTCATTCATGCAATAGGCTCCAGCGTCTTTTTCTATTTGTGATTAAGAAACAATTGGATGTAACCGAACGCCTTTGGAATCTCTTGTACAGGTAAATCTGTAGGGATATTTAATTATTTGTTGCTTCAATTTTTACAAACAAGAAATCTTTACATCGCATTAGTAAGAAATATTGACTTCTTAATATCTATTTTTAAGCAAATTCATTACCAATGAAATCATACAGAGATTTGGAAGTTTATAAAATATCTAAAGCGCTCGCAATACGGGTTCATAAAATGAGTTTATCGCTTCCTAAATTTGAATTGTATGAAGAAGGAAGCCAAATTAGAAGATCGTCAAAGGCTGTTACTTCCGCTGTTGTGGAAGGCTATGGCAGGCGAATCTATAAAGCTGATTATCTAAAACACCTTGTTTATGCAATCACAGAATGTGATGAAACAATACTGCATCTTGATTTCTTAAAGGAGACTGGATCTTTAACTGATACAACTGAATACAATCATCTTAACAACGAATATGTCAGTTTAAGCAAAATGATCAATAGTTTTTCGCAATGGGTTGAGGCAAACTGGATACCCGGTTCACCGCCCCATAACTAAAAGACAATCATGAAAAATTACAACCAGCAACCAGCAACTTGCAACCAG
>JBKJNG010000166.1:0-2592 GCA_046596065.1 Phnomibacter sp.
TCTGGTAGTGATTGTGTTATTTTTCCTGGCTTCTAGTGCTGCAATCAAGAAGGTGAGTTTTAAAGCAAATCCCCAATTACTACATACAATTGATACAAATTTTACTGATGCAGCAGCGCAGTATAAACAGATGATGAAGCTGGTTCCGCCGGAAAGATTTCCTAAAAGATATTTTGAGCAAACGGTAAAACTGGAAACCAGTAATTCAGGCTGGTGGCGCTGCGGCTTTTACCCCGGCACGTTGATTTACCTGTACGAACAAACAGAAGATACCGCACTCCTGAACGAGGCAAAATACAGCATGCAGGCGCTTGAAAAGGAGAAGAATAACACTTCTACGCACGATCTCGGTTTTATAATGTTTTGCAGTTTTGGAAATGCTAACAGGCTTGAACCGAACACTGCATATAAGAATATTTTAATTCAAAGTGCGAAGTCGTTATCAACCCGTTTCGATCCCAAATTAGGTTGCATAAAATCATGGGATGGTAAACCCAACGAATACCTTGTCATCATCGATAACATGATGAATCTGGAGCTGTTATTCTGGGCTACAAAAGTTACTGGCGATTCATCTTTTTATAAGATTGCAGTTACGCATGCGGAGACCACCATGAAGAATCATTATCGCCCCGATTACAGCTCCTATCATGTAATAAATTATAACGCTTCAACAGGCGCTGTGCAGGAAAAAAGAACGGCCCAGGTTATGCAAACGAATCGGCCTGGGCAAGAGGGCAGGCCTGGGGTTTGTACGGTTTCACGGTCATGTGCCGCGAAACATAAGATAAAAAGTATCTCGGCCAGGCAAGTAATATTGCCAGCTTTTTACTTAATCATCCCAATCTTCCCGCCGATAAAATTCCTTATTGGGATTAAAACGATCCTGCTGTTCCAAATGTCCTGAGGGATGCATCCGCCGCGGCTATCATGGTTTCCGCTTTACTCGAATTAAGCACCTATGCCGTTAAGGATTCAGCAGCTAGTTATTTTCATGTGGCAGAAACAATATTGCAAACATTATCAACCGATCGGTACAGGGCAAAAGTTGGTACCAATGGAGGCTTTATTTTAAAACACAGTGTTGGTCACCTACCGCAAAAGTCTGAAGGAGAGGTGCCATTAACCTATGCTGATTACTATTTTGTAGAAGCCATGAAACGCTATAAACAAATGACTAAAAAGTAGTGGTTCCCTATATTTATTTAGTTTAAACACATTTATTAAGCCATCTCCGGGAATCCTGATCGCACCGCTGTTACAATCCACGATAGCTATCGGGATCTTGCTTCGACACATGAATTCCTCCTTAAACGGAAGGAATACTTATCAGCTGACCAGGGTGCAAATTCATGCCGCCATACCACAGCGCTATGAATACGGTCTGTTCGGTTATAATTAAATCACCGGCCATCTTTCGATGATTTATTCACTTAAATCCTTATTAAACCTGCCCATTTGCACTTTGTAAGCCAATGCTGCTGTAATATTATGCCCTTTAAATTTCGGTAGGCATATGGATAGACTTGCGTTTAAAATGAAACTGATGGCAGGTAATGAGGAAGAGTATCGGCACCGGCACGATACCATTTGGCCTGACCTGGTACTTGCCTTAAAACAAGCAGGCATTAGCGATTATAGCATTTTTTTGGACGAAGAAACAAACTTTCTTTTTGGTTCACTCTCTATAGAAAACGCTGAAAGTATTAGCGAACTCCCGCAGCTGCCGGTGATGAAAAAATGGTGGGTCTATATGAAAGACATCATGGAAACCAATGAAGATAATTCGCCGGTTTCCATCCCATTAAAAGAAGTTTTTCACCTGCCTTAATGATCGTTTTTGATCGCATGTAGAATTATAATCGTAATCTGCCGTTAACCGGCTTTTCAAATTTGATACAACCCATATGAAAAAGTTTTTTTTAGCATGTTCTGTTTTGTTGAATGCTGCATTGTATGCACAACCAACCAATAATGATTGGGAAAATCCGGCCTTATATGAATTGAATAAAGAGAAACCTCACGCAAGTTTTATGCTGTTTGATAACAAGCAGGATGTTGTAAATGATGATTACAGCAAGTCGCCATTTTACCAGTCACTAAATGGCACCTGGAAATTTGTTTACACAGAAAAATATGCTGACCGCCAGCAGGATTTTTATAAAACCGATTTAAACGATTCCAAATGGAATGATATAGCAGTTCCTTCCAACTGGGAATTGAAAGGTTTTGGCACGCCTATCTACACAAACATTGTCTATCCCTATCCGAAAAATCCGCCGTTTATTGGAGAAAATAATCCTGTCGGAACCTATCGCAAACAATTTACCATTCCGGCAAATTGGGATGGGAGCGAAGTGATATTGCAGTTTGGATCAATAACCGGTTGCGCCTTTGTTTATGTGAACGGTAGCAAAGTTGGTATGACCAAAGCATCAAAATCACCTGCTGAATTTGACATCACAAAATACCTTCAAAAAGGGAATAACCTGCTTGCAGTACAGGTGTTTCGCTGGCACGATGGCAGCTATATTGAAGACCAGGATTTTTTCCGGATAAGCGGTATTGAAAGAGATGTGTGTGTATATGCGT
>JBKJNG010000337.1:0-4054 GCA_046596065.1 Phnomibacter sp.
AGCTGTTACAGGTTCGCCGGCGCACGATTATACCAGCACATTGCGCAGCCAGGCGGTAAGCAGGCGTTTGCCTGAGCTGGAAAAAAAGGTTAAAGAACTGGAAAGGCAATTGGCAGACCTGGTGAAGCCGGCATCGATATGAGGAAGCTGTTTTGTATCTTTATCGCATAAAGAATTTTTTATGGAAGAAATTTTGTTGAAAATAAAATCGGACAAAAGTGTGGATGAAATAAAAACTTTATTGGAAGAAATAGGAATTGATGCTGAATTAATTGGATACCCAAGCGATAAAGCATGGATGCCCGGAAAACCATTTACTGAAGTTGAATTGGAAGCAAGACATCAAAAATCCAAGGCTGATATTGATGCAGGACAAGTTTATTCTTATGAGGATGTTAAGGCTTCAGTAAAAGAATTATTTAGAAAGCACGGACATGAATTACATCCTTGAGTTTGCTCCTGATGCGAGATTACAATACATCGAAATTGTTAACTATTATCTTGAATTTGAGTCTTTAGACAGAGCTATAAAAGTAGAAGCTTCTTTTTCCGCTATGTTTTCCAAAATTGCAGAGAGTCCATTTGTTTTTACAATGTATGAGGCCTCTGGTAAAATAAATGAAAACAAACGAAGGGCTGTTGTGCACAATACTTACATCATTGTTTTTGAAATTTCCGGTAGGTTCGTTCGAATCATTGACATTTATCATGCAAGGCGAAACCCTTCTAATCATCCTATAGTATAAAAAATTTATCTCAAAAAGTGCACCCTGATATCTCCCCAGAACTTTCCTTTCGTACCAGCCGCAGCGGCGGCGCTGGCGGACAAAATGTAAACAAAGTTGAAACCGCCGTGGAAGGCCTTTGGAACATAAGCGAAACCCAGTTTTTTTCTGCCCAGCAGAAACAGCTTATACTCGAAAAATTGGGTCATAGAATGAATAAGGAGAACTTGCTTTCCATTCGTTCGCAGGTACATCGCACACAACTTTCCAATAGAGAAGAAGTAATTGAAAAATTCAATAAACTTATTCAAAAAGCGTTAGAGAAAAAGAAAGCCCGTATAGCAACTAAGCCTTCAAAAATTGCGAAAGAGAAAAGATTGGAAGGAAAGAAAATTCACAGTACCAAAAAGCAAAACAGGGGGCGAATTGAATGGTGAAGCCAATAAAAATATTTGCACTGATAGCCGCAATTTTTTTCATTGCAGTTATGATAATTGGTTGCCAGCAAATCGTATACAATACCCCTGTTGTTTTATACCCGATGAAACTCAGCTTCGTTAATCTCGCCCATCAGTAATACTCGCAACTAGCGCAACAAGTGAAATTATTATTAATGCTGAGGCAATGACAGGGTTTTAGGGAAGAACGAAAGGAAATTACTGATAAAAGCTAATTTTGGCAATGTACACGATCCGGTTGTTAGGCTGTTGAGAAATACAGGCCTTGTTTATTGGATTTGAAGTCAGAAAACATCTTTTCAAATTGAGCTTTTGTAAGTATTCTGAGCTTTTTATTTTTCAGTTCGAGGTTTAGTTTTTAAGACAATATATGTTTGTCGCCACTGGTAATATATCCTGAGTTTGTTTGCAGTGCTAACGCGCTAATATAATTGTCCTCAGTGTCGCCGGGAATATCGGTTTTTATAGGGTAAGTAAGTTCAAAATGTACACCGGCTTTTTTAACAAACTTCACCGCTTCCATAGTGTTGATCCGGAATTTCTTTATGAGTGGATACTGAAAACCCTTTGTAACTCTTCTATCATTTCATCACAAATAATAATCGAAACCTTTTGTAAGGAAATTGAAGCAGCAAATCTTCCCGTTTAGTTATAAAATAACTTATCCAGATATTGGTATCTAAAACAAATCTTTTATAACGCATACGATTTTCTAACTTCATGTTTTATCTTATCAATCTGCGCCATTGTAAGCGGTTTCAAATCTTTGGGCGGATTTGCTATCGGTTTTCTTTTATTCTTAAGCATTCCTTTTATTCTTATCTGCGCCAGTATTTCCTTTTGCTCCAGCGTGGTTAATTTTTTCACCTCTTTAACAATATCGTTAATGGTGTTATTGAAGATTGCTTGTTTTTCCATATCGCAATTTAAAAAAAAATGAATCAGACAGGTTTAGTTTTTTAATGCCGGTTATTGGAGTGCAGTTAAATTACTCCGCTTTCATTAACAATAAACCACGCTTCTATTTTTATAAGCTAAAAAAATTGAATCTTCAAAATCTCTCCAATCATAAAATTAGTATTAGTGCTTTCCTGCTTTAAAAGCATTCCACTTCATCATTAAATCCTTCATTTCTTTTTCGTATTTTCTTGTAGCAGTAATGGCTGTTGTAGTTGGCGCCATATCTGTATCCTGTAAAGTGCCAAGTAATGTATTAAATGCACTATATAGTTTATCAAATCCCTTTTCTGAAGTGCCATTTACAATATTTGTCCAGGCTTCCTGCTGCGCAGCATTTACATCTTTTTTTGAAGTTTTCAATGCGACAATTTCATTCAATATTTTCTTGCATTGCTTTTTGTTTTCATAACAGATCATTGATAAATCATGTTGCTGCTGAATATCTTTTTTAGTGGTTTTAATGCGTGGATCCATTACCACAATAAATGATTGCGTATAAGATTTTCCATTGGCAGTAATAACAGCAGTATAAGTACCGGGCATTACAAATGGTGCGGTGGGATTTGATGCGGTGTTCTTGTAGGTGGCAGATATGGGGAACGCAAGCGCTTCATTCAATGGCTGGTAACGCATATCCCACAAAAAACGGTGTGAGCCTTTTGAAGCTGACAATATTTGCTGCGGCCGTAACCAGTAAGGCGGAACGTTGTTTGGTGGAACACTTACCAAAGTATCCGAACTTGAATAATGATGCACCAACTTTCCGCTGCTATCTTTTATATCAAGTGTTATTTCGCTATTCAAATCGTTCGCTAAAAAGTAATCAATCATGGCACCATCCGGTGGATTTTGCCCTGCTGGTTCTTCTTGTGGCAAGGGCGTATCTGTATTCAAATTAAAACGAAGCCGGTATGCTTTTTGCGGCTTGTATAAATGCACTTGTTCTATCGTTATCAGTTTACTTAATTGTCTTAAAGCCGTTATATTATCCAATATCCAAAAGCTTCTTCCGTGTGTACCAATTACAAGATCATCCTCTTTAACTACCAAATCTCTTATAGATGTTGCCGGCATATTTAATCGCAGACTTTGCCAGTGTTCGCCATCATCAACACTTACATATACCGCCCTTTCACTACCAGCATACAATAAGCCTTTTTTGTACGGATCTTCTCTTACCACATTAATCGGATCGTCGGGTAAACCATTCACTATTTCTGTCCATGTTTTTCCGTTATCATGGGTTTTGTAAATATGCGGTTTCATATCATCGCAACGGATTCTGTTTACCGCAGCATAAGCCGTGTTATTATCAAAATGACCCGCATCCACTATTGAAACTTTACTCCAGGATGTAACCGTTGAAGGCGTTACATTCTTCCATGTTTTTCCACCATCTTTTGTAAGATGAATTAAGCCATCATCAGTGCCGCACCAAATGGTATTGATGTCTTTAAAACCGGGGGCGACTGTATAGATCACACCACGCCTTGGCATTGATTTCATTTGTTCATTTGTGTAAATGCCCACACTCGCAGGAATATCCCAGCTTTCACGGCTTAAATCAGGACTGATGATGCTCCAGTTGCTGCCACCATCCATGGTTTTAAACAATACGTTACCCGCATAATACAAAGTCTTATTATCAACCGGTGAAAATAAAATGGGGGCGGTTCTTATAAAACGGTATTTGCCACTGCCCACTGCCTCCGGTGCAATATCCTGCGTTTGGCCGGTGCGCTTATCGTACTTAGAAATTTTACCACCGTAAATAATATTGGGATCAAGCGGATCGGCAGCAACATAACCGTATTCCTGTGCACCAACCGGGTGCCATTCGCGGAAAGTTATTTCGCCATCATTCCCTCTTGATGCAATGCCAACGGAGCCGCTTTCCTGCTGCCCGCTGTA
>JBKJNG010000517.1:0-5559 GCA_046596065.1 Phnomibacter sp.
GCATTAAGAAGCAGCAGGAAATGATTGAGCAGTTAAATGAATCAGAAAGAAAGGTGCGGGAAGCCGCCGGGGTGAAAGAACATTTTATTGCAAACATGAGTCACGAGATTCGTACACCAATGAATGCAATACTTGGCTTTACCAACCTGCTGCAAAAGCAACCGTTGGATAATTTGCCAGGCCAATACGTACAGGCCATACAAAGCAGTGGGGAAAACTTACTCAATATTATTAACGATGTACTCGATCTTTCAAAAATAGAATCGGGTATGATGCGTATTGAAAAAACACCGCTAAGTATACGGGGCTTGCTGCATTCTGTTTACAATATGTTTACTACTAAAGCGGCTGAAAAACAACTGGCACTAACGTTAACGATTGATGATAAAATACCGGATACATTAATTGGTGATGCGGTGAGAATTACACAGCTATTAATTAACCTAATCAGCAACGCTATAAAGTTCACCGACAAGGGAACTGTTCAAATAAAAATTCATGCTGACAATATAACTGCCCAAAATTTATTGCTGTTATTTTCTGTATCAGATACTGGTATTGGCATTGCTGCATCGCAGCAGCAGCATGTGTTTGAGCGGTTTACACAAGCCGAAGAAAATACCACAAGAAGATTTGGTGGCACAGGTCTTGGTCTTTCAATTGTAAAACAAATTACGCAACTGCTTGGTGGCAACATTTCACTGGAAAGTACGACAGGCGTTGGTTCAACTTTTAATGTGGCGATACCATTTGAAATTGCGAAAGAACAGGTAGTTGAAAAAGCAACACTTGTTCAGCCGCTCGCAAATGCAGATAATCATGATAGGTACATTCTTGTTGTAGAAGATAATCCCATGAATCAAAAATTGATGCAGCATTTGCTAACAGCATGGAAAATGAACTTTGATATTGCTGCCAATGGCAAAGCAGCCATCAGCGCCTTGCAGATTAACAATTACGACATTATTTTAATGGATATTCAAATGCCCGAAATGGATGGTTACACAGCTGCAAAATACATTCGGGAAGAAATGAAACTCAGCACTCCCATTATTGCAATGACCGCTCATGCTTTTGCAGGTGAACGTGAAAAATGTATTAGCTACGGCATGAATGATTATATACCAAAACCCGTAAGAGAAAATGATCTTCACCGGCTTATAAAAGAACTAACAAATCAAAAGGGTAAAAATAATTTCATTCCCGAAAAATCATCTAATCAAAAAAAGAATTCGGCACTAAAAATTATTGACCTCGCATACCTGCATGAACTGTCGGGCGGCAATGCAGATTTTGAAAAAAAAATACTGGAACAGTTTATTGTGCAGGCGCCGGAAGAATTAGCTGAGCTTGAAAACGCCTATGATAATGATGACTGGAAACAATTAAGCTCAAAAGCACATAATCTGAAAACGACGATTTCCTTCCTCGGTTTGCAGCCACTATTATCAGCACATCTTGAAGCACTTGAAAATTATACAGAAGCGAACAATAGCGAACAGGCACTTACATCCAGTCTTGATGAGGTAATGTTTGTATGCAACAATGCGCTGGAAGAGGCAAAAGCTTTTTTGTCGGCGGCGGTATAAAAAGCTGTTTAAATTTTATTGCTGGAATTATCCATAGGGCTTTTTTGAGCGAAACGAGGCGGATTTTGCAGCCATAGCCGGTGGCCCCTAAGGCGAAAAATCCAACGACGTTGTAGCCAAAAAGAAACATGGAGAAACCTGTGAATGAATTTTAAACAGCTTTTAAGGCTGTTTAACGATTGTTTCAACGCAGTTAGCGAATGCTTTTTATAAAGCCTTCTTTGCTGAAATAGTTTTGCCTCGAACTATTTTAAAGTTTTAATGAAATCTTCTCAACAGGTTTTTCAAACCAATTCAAAATGGCGCTGGAAAACTTTTACCTGGATAAGCCGTATTGCCGCCGTTCTTTTTTTATTGATGATCCCAGTAGTTTGGTTGTCGTTTACGCATGCGCACAAACCTAGTTTGCCATTGCTTGCCAATGAGCAGGACACACTGAATATAATTAGTAAGCTGGTAGAACCAAAAGGTTTCAATCATCATGAAAAATCGAAATACAAAGGCTTTGAATTGTTTTTGAAAGCCCGCCAGAAAACCAAGCAACTTCCGGTAAAAGAAAATAAACAATTTAACCAGCGCATAAGGGCAGCATTTTATGTTGATTGGGATCCGCAATCTTTTTATTCGCTGGAAGCCAATATTGATAAGCTGAACATGGTAATTCCGGAATGGTTTTTCATTAATCCAAATACGGATACACTAGAACCAAAAGTTGATGCGGAAGCGTTGGCGTTAATGAAAAAGCATCATGTAAACATTGTTCCAATCATCAATAACATTAACGAAAACAAAGCGGGTGAATTTGACGGCGCTTTAATACATCGCATCCTTCACAATCCTGCAAAAAAAGAAAGGTTAATAAATGATATACTGAAATATTTACAACAGTATAAATTACAGGGCATCAATATAGACTTTGAGGAATTTATTGAAAAAGGTGATGAACCGATTATTGCTTTTCAGCAGGAGTTATTTAAAAAACTACACGATAACGGATTGCTGGTTACACAGGATGTAATGCCAAACGACGACGATTTTAATTTTAAAGAACTGGACAAATGCAATGATTATCTTTTTTTGATGGCTTACGACCAGCATTGGAGTTCAAGTACACCAGGTCCCATATCCGAACAAAAATGGGTAGAAAAAGTATTGGATGAAACAGCGGGCCAGGTCGCTTCTGAAAAAATAATTTTATGCATTGCAGGTTTTGGTTACGATTGGACGCCGCATGCAGAAGGTACTAGTGTTACCTACCAGCAGGCACTTGCAACCGCACTTGAAAACAATGCCACTATCTCATTTAATAACGACACGTACAATTGTAATTATAACTATACGGATGCCAACAATGTAAAACACCAGGTTTATTTTACCGATGCAGCGGGAAATTTTAATACCATTCGTTTTGCAGATGCGTACGGAACTGCGGGAACTGCTTTTTGGCGGCTTGGAAGCGAAGACGAAAGGCTATGGAATTTTTATAATCGGAACCTGGATGACAAAGCATTATCAAATCAACCTTTTCAATATGCGTCGCTTAATGCTTTACATATGGCAACAAGCAAACCCGACTATATCGGCGATGGTGAAATACTGAATGTGATGAGCGCTCCCGAGCCAGGAAAAATGGAACTCGATATAGACACCATCTGTCAGCTGATTGCAGCAGAACGTTATATACAATTGCCAACGAGATACGTAATAAAAAAATATGGCAACGTAAAAAAACAGGTGGTACTAACTTTTGATGATGGCCCCGATCCTGAGTACACGCCAAAAATTCTTAAAATATTGAAGGATGAAAATGTACCTGCCTGTTTTTTTGTGATTGGAATAAATGCAGAAGATAATCTGCCGCTTTTAAGGCGCATTTACAACGAAGGACACGAGATTGGCAATCACACCTTCACGCATCCGAATATGGCCACAGTGAGCCCCGACAGGGCTTTAAACGAGATGGATGCGACAAGGCTGCTGATTGAATCTGTTACCGGACATAGCACTATTCTTTTCAGGGCGCCATACAATGCCGATTCGGAACCGACAAGGGCTGAAGAATTAAGACCTGTTGCCTTAAGCCGGAAGGATAATTACTACACGGTTGGCGAGAGTATTGACCCTGAAGATTGGGAACCCGGCGTTACCGCAGATAGCATTTACCAGCGAACAATTAAAGAATACGAAAAAAATCCAGCCAAGGGAATAATACTCTTTCATGATGCTGGCGGAAACCGGCAGGCCACTGTTGACGCACTCCCACGCATAATTCATTATTTTAAAAACAAAGGCATACAGTTTACAACCGTTGCGAGCCTGCTGCATAAATCGAAAGATGAAGTAATGCCGGTAGCAAAAAGTAACCTGCTGCAATTGGATGGTGATGTTGCGGGAACAGTGTATTTTATACAGCATTTTTTTGAAGCAGCATTTTGGCTGGCAATTATTCTTGGCCTGTTACGGGTATGCGTGCTTGGCACGATGGCTTTTATGCAAGGCAGGCGTTCAAAAAAAGAAAAGGCATTACTGACGTTTGCAACCGATCAACCTGCAGTAAGCATAATAGTACCCGCTTATAACGAAGAATTGAATGCGGTAAAAACCATTTACAACCTGTTGCAGCAACAATATCCCGCAATTGAAATAATTTTTGTAGATGATGGCTCGAAAGATAAAACCTATGAAGTTGTTAGCCGTGCTTTTGAAAATGAAAGCCGTGTAAAAGTTATTACAAAAGCTAACGGAGGCAAGGCTTCTGCATTAAACACCGGCATTGCAATGGCCGGTACAGCATTTGTTATTTGCATTGATGCTGATACACAGCTTAAGGCTGATGCAATTGCACAACTGATGAAATATTTTTCGTTGCCTGTAACAGTAAATAAAAAAGGCAAAGTTGAAATGGTTGCCGCAGTGGCAGGCAATGTAAAAGTGGGCAACGAAAGAAACATACTTACCAAATGGCAATCGATTGAATATACCACCGCACAAAATTTTGATCGCAGGGCTTTTGATCTAATAAATGGCATTACTGTTGTGCCGGGCGCAATAGGTGCTTTCCGCAAAAAAGTAATTGAAGAAGTGGGAGGTTTTACAACCGATACCCTGGCCGAAGACTGTGACCTTACCATTCGCATTTTGAAGGCGGGGTATCGTATCAGGAATTGCTGCGAGGCTGTTGCTATAACAGAAGCGCCTGAAACCTTAAACCAGTTTATGAAGCAACGTTTTCGCTGGAGCTATGGCATTATGCAGAGTTTTTTTAAACACAGGGAAGCATGTTTTAATCCACGCTATAAAGGCCTTGGCATGCTTTCATTGCCTAATATTTTTTTGTTTCAAATTATACTGCCCATACTGGCGCCCATTGCAGATCTTATGCTGATCGCAAGTATTATTTTAAGCGGAAGACAGCCGCAAAACTTATCGCATACATTGGTTTTTTACCTGGTGTTTTTATTGGTGGATGTCTTTGTATCTGTTTTTGCGTTTTCTTTTGAAAAAGAAAGGATCAGTAAGCTTAAATGGCTGATACCACAGCGTTTTGTATACCGCCAGTTAATGTACGTGGTATTGTTTAAAGCCTTACGAAAAGCCGTTAAAGGAGAAAGCCAGGGATGGGGCGTTTTAAAACGTACCGGCAACGTAACCCAGTTGGTAATTGATCCGGCATCCGTAAGTATTGGCTAGCCGTTTCACCGATGATTTTTGCCCGTTCGCCGAATGGTTTTAAAAACCGGCTGATTTAGAAAATAGATTTACATCATAATATTTTATCATTAAAAACAAAAAAAATGAAACGTTTAATGCTCGCCGCTTTAGCCATTTTTACCTTTACAGCTGTAACATTTGCACAGGCTAAACCAGCCCCTCCAAAAAAAGAAAAAACAGAAACTACGAAGAAGGCTGTTGCACACAACAAGCATAAAAAAGCAACCACGGCAAAAGCCCATCCAAAAACAGCACCTGC
>JBKJNG010000612.1:0-2808 GCA_046596065.1 Phnomibacter sp.
CTCTTCTATTTTTTTCGCCGCATGATGATAACTGGCTTTTAATGCTCCTTCACTGGTTCCCAGTACTTTGCTCATTTCCTCGTAAGGCATTTCGTCGAAGTAGCGCAGGTTAAAGACCAGCCTTTGCTTTTCAGGCAATTGTTGTATGCCCAGCTGCAGTTTCCATTCCAGTTTTTGTGCATCAAAATTACTGTCCGCCTTTATATTATTCTCATAGCTATAATCAGAGTCGCTGAGGCTTACAGCCGCATGTTTTCGTTTTTTCTGCTCAATAAAACTTAAGGTTTCGTTGGTTGCAATGCGGTACAACCAGGTATATAGCTGGCTGTCTTCCCTGAATTTATCAAGGCCTTTCCAAACTTTTATAAATACGTTTTGCAATACATCGTTAGAGTCATCATGGTCAGTAAGCATACGCCGGATATGCCAATAAAGCCGCTCCTGGTATTTTTTTATAATAGCAGTATACGCTTTTTCACGACCCTCAGGATCCTTGAATTGTTCCAGTAATGTTATATCGTCCAAATGCATGCAGGGTGATGTTGGCTGGTAAAGCAAACGGCAAAGTAAAGACTGTTGTTGTATACGGTAGTTTAATACTGTGCTTTGGCAAAGAAAGCAAAGAATGTTGTCTGATAATACTTTATAAAATCGTGCTGTTCGTAACATTAAAAGAAAACTGGCCCGGGATATTAATCCGAAGCCAGTTTTATGTAAAATAATCTTTTTTATTTATTTACGACTGATGGCTTTTAACGCAGCTTCAACAATGTTGCGGCTATCAAGGCCATATTTTGTAAGCAGTTGTTCAGGTGTACCACTTTCGCCGAATGTATCTTTTGTACCAATGTATTCGATTGGGATTGGAAGGTTGCGAGCTGCCACCTGGGCTATGCTGTCACCCAAACCACCCAGCACATTGTGCTCTTCGGCTGTTACGGCGCAACCGGTTTTTGAAATGCTTTTAATGATTGCTTCGGTATCTAGTGGCTTAATGGTATGAATGTTTACCACTTCGGCGCTAATGCCCTGTTCTGCCAGCGTGCGGGCAGCTTCAATAGCTTTCCAAACAAGGTGGCCACAGGCAAAAATTGAAATGTCGGTTCCTTCGGCAAGGATCTGCGCTTTACCAATTACAAAATCGCTGCCATCAACGGTTGTGAAGTTGGGCCATTTCGGGCGGCCAAAACGCAGGTAAACCGGTCCTTCGTAGCTGGCAATGGCAATGGTAGCCGCTTTGGTCTGGTTAAAATCGCAGGGATTAATAACCGTCATTCCCGGCAGCATTCTCATCATGCCAATATCTTCGAGTATCTGGTGCGTAGCGCCATCTTCGCCCAGGGTTAAACCAGCATGGCTGGCGCATATCTTCACATTTTTATTACTGTAGGCAATGCTTTGGCGAATCTGGTCGTAAACACGGCCGGTACTAAAGTTTGCAAATGTGGTGGTGAACGGTATTTTACCACCTATGGTAAGACCTGCGGCCATGCACATCATGTTTGCTTCCTGGATGCCAACTTCTATAAAACGTTCCGGAAAATCTTTAATATATGGCCCTAGTTTAAAAGAGCCGGCCAGGTCGGCGGTTAATACAATAACATCGGGATTTGTTTTTCCCAATTCATAAATTCCCTCGCCGAAACCGGCACGGGTTTCTTTTTCATTTTGGACCTGGATGTCCTGGAGCTTCATCGTGTAAGAAGATTTTGCGGCGAAGGTAATAGTTCATGCTTTTTAAAAGCTACAGATAAGAAAAGAAATAACTGTAACAATGACAATTATAGAAAACTGGCAACTAATCTTTTATTGAGAAGGGTATTAATACCCAACACCACCCTCATTTCAATTAAGCAGGGAGTTCTGAATTTTGAAAAGATGCTCGTCTTCCTTGATCTTTAATTCCCAGTTCCAGGCGGTTTGCATCATGGTATCCAGATCGTATTTGATCTGCCATCTTAATTCATTTACAGCCTTTTCGTTATTGGCATAAATGGCAATTACATCGCCCTGCCTGCGTGCACCAATTATGTAATTCAATTTTTGGCCGCTCACTTTTTCAAATGCTTGTATGGCTTCCAATACGGAAACGCCGTTGCCGCTACCGAGGTTAAAAATATCGCAATTGGTCTTATTGCGATCCTGCATCAGGTATTGCAGGGCAAGCGTATGTGCATGTGCTATATCGCTTACGTGTATGTAATCGCGGATACAACTTCCGTCGCGGGTAGGATAATCATTACCCATCACCTGCATTTGCGGTAATTTACCAATAGCTGTTTGGGTGATAGCGGGTACGAGGTTAGCAGGTCTCCCCAGCGGCAGTTCGCCAATCATATTGCTGGGATGTGCACCTACCGGGTTAAAATACCGGAGTAAAATAAACTTTGTGTCAATCTTTTTGGCAGTTTCCAAAATGATCTGCTCACCCATTTGCTTGGTAAGTCCGTAAGGACTTTCAGCTGGTTTAACAGCGGAGTCCTCCGTCACCGGAATACTATCAGGATTACCGTAAACAGTGCAGCTGGAAGAAAATACAAAATGCGGCACACTAAATTCCTCAGCACATTTCAGCAGGTTAACCAGGCTAAAAAGGTTGTTTTCAAAATAGAGCAGTGGTTCTTCCACCGATTCGCCTACAGCTTTAAAGGCAGCAAAGTGAATAATACCGGCGATATCAATGTTTTCCTGGAAAACAGCACGGGTATCGTTGTAATCACAGAGATCAACTTTGTAATTTTTTACACGGGTGCCCGTAAGTTTCTCAATACCATTAAGCAGGTAAGGTGTGCTGCGACTGTTATCGTC
>JBKJNG010000019.1:0-4527 GCA_046596065.1 Phnomibacter sp.
GGCGCCGGTGGATGGGGTAACGCAGAGCTGGAATATTATACCAGCAGGCCGGAGAACGCTGTAGTTTCGGGTGGCGTTTTAAAAATAAATGCCATCAAAGAAAATTATATGGGCAGCTCGTATACTTCTGCAAGGTTAATATCGAAAGATAAGTTTGCCTTTAAATATGGAAAGGTGGAAGTAAGAGCAAAACTGCCTGCAGGAGTTGGCACCTGGCCTGCCATCTGGATGCTGGGCAGCGATATCAGTACGGTAGGCTGGCCCGCCTGCGGTGAGATAGATATCATGGAACATTTGGGTCGGGATCTTAATAAGATCTATGGCACGTTGCATTATCCCGGCCGCTCTGGCGGCAATGCAGATGGGAGTACAAAAACTATTGCAAATGCCACTACAGAGTTTCATAAGTATGGCCTTGAATGGACGCCGGCAGCTATTAAAATTTCAGTAGATGATGAAGTATTTCATATAGTAACTAACTCGGCTGGCATACCTTTTAATCATGATTTCTTTTTTATTCTAAACATTGCTATGGGCGGCAATTTTGGTGGGGCAGTAGATGCATCGGTTACCAATGCCACCATGGAAATAGATTACATTAAAGTGTACAGGTAAGCTGACACTTTAATCTTAATATTCTTCGTATAGGCCTATAAAATGTTTGAGGGAAATATAAAAATTCCCGAAACATTTTTAAAGTATCTGCATGGCCCTTTTGATAAAATTTTTTCACCTTTGGTGAATGTGGTAGTAGACGACAACTGGGGTGGAAAATTTGGGTTGTAGGACAGCATCTTTCCACAAAAAATGGAAGTGGATTATGTAAGAGTTTACAAACGATAATTGTGAGCAGTGAATGGTGAATGTGCCGCATACGGTATTTTGACTGTCATGCGAACGCAGCTGTGTATTATTCGTGCAGGAAACTGTATAAATGCACCGGAGAAGTGTGACTCTTATGTTCGAATAATGTCTGCCTTTTGCCGAGATGCACCCTGCTCCACTTTTGGAGAGGGGTCGGGGGGTGAGGTAATTTCTTACTTTTGTTTCATGGCACTCAACATAAACGAACTCCTCACTATAACATTCACGCTGTTTGCTGTTATTGATGTAATTGGTTCTATACCATTACTCGTCTCTTTAAAATTAAAAATGGGTGGCATTAAAGAACTGAATGCCACCCTTATTTCCGGCGCCTTAATGGTGCTGTTTTTGTTTGTTGGAGAAGGCTTTCTCGGTATTCTTGGTGTAGATGTAAAATCATTTGCAGTTGCGGGTTCCATCGTGATTTTTATACTCGGATTAGAGATGGTACTTGGCCTGGAATTTTTCAAGAGTGATCCCAGTGCACCTTCAGGTAGCGTGGTGCCAATTGCATTTCCATTAATTGCCGGAAGCGGTACGTTAACAACAGTTATGTCGTTAAGGGCTAACTACGATGCGTTTCCAATTTTAATAGCCATCTTCATTAACCTGATCATCGTATTTATTGTATTGAAATCACTTGGTGCCATACACCGTTTGCTTGGCCCTGCGGGGATGCTTGCAGTACGTAAATTTTTCGGTGTTATTTTATTGGCAATCGCTGTAAAAATCTTTGCAGCAAACGCACATGGATTGATAAAATAAATAGGATTTGCTCACAGCTAAAATTCAAATCAAGATTGTGTGTGAAAGCATTTTTTCAAATTCCAATGCAAGGAGTTTGAAGCAAAATGGCCAATTCCCATGCATCACTTAATTTGCAGTTTAATCCTTGCCAACACGAAATTGATTTTTTGTTAGCAGAAGAGTTGATTTTTAGAAACGATTTCAAGGAAAGGCCAAAGCTGCAAAAACTACTTTTTCAAACATTCCTGAGTTGTTGTGCAGACCCTGGATAAACAGTTTTCAACTTTAAAAAATTCCTATTGAATGCTGCGCAGAGGCACCCCTCTCAGTAAGGGGAGAGTTGCTGGGGGTGAGGTCATATATCGAGATGGAGCCAGACGTTATTAAATCGTGCAGCGTAATTTTATTTAGCAGTTTATCCATCGTATACTGTACCATTTGCCACAGTGAGCGGGCGGAACATTCAACAGAATTGGTACATAATTTTCCTAGTCCGGAATGCGTATCGCAAAAACCATTATCGAACAATGCACCACCCAATATTTTTAATACATCATTAATTACAATTTCTTTTGCGGGTTTTGCTAATACATAGCCGCCTTTATAACCAGGCGTGCTGTTTATAAAACCTGCCATGCGAAGTATACGTGCCAGCTTTGCAACATAATGGCTCGTCAAACCTTCGGCTTCGCTAAGTTGTGGAATACTCATTCCTGTTGCGTCTTTGCAGCCAGCAATACGTATTAATAAACGCAAACCATATTCTTCCTGTGCTGTAATCTTCATGATAATTTATTGATGATGCTATTACATAAAACCTAATTCCAGTTGTGCGGCTTCCGTCATCATACTCTTTTCCCATTTGGGTGTCCAGGTAACGTTAACGTGCGCATCTTTTACATCCTGCAAAGCCCTTATTTTCTCATCCACTTCCAGCGGTAATGATTGAGCCGCAGGACAATTTGGCGCTGTTAATGTCATCGTGATAAACACCACATCACCCGGCTTAATATCTATACTGTATATCAATCCAAGTTCATAAATATTTACCGGTAACTCAGGATCGAAAATGGTATACAAACACTCAATTACTTTTTGTTTCAATGCTTCGGGATCCATACTATTTAATTTGCCAGTGTTGTCAATTTGTAAGCCAGCGCAAAATTTTTCATTTGCCTGATCATTGCCAGCAAGCCATTCGAACGGGTTTGCGCTAGATGCGTGTTCATGCCAATCTGGTTTATGAAATCCAATTTTGCAGCTGTTATTTCATCGGGCGTATGGCCAGATAAAACTCTTATGAGCATACTGATTAAACCCTTCACAATCACAGCATCACTATCTGCTTTAAAGAAAACTTTTCCAGCCTCGTACTCTGACACAAGCCACACAGTAGATTGACAACCCTTCACTTTATTCCCATCAAGTTTATTTCGTTCTTCCAGCACTGGTAATTTTTTGCCGAGATCGATTATGTATTCGTATTTATCATCCCATAAATCGAACAATGAAAATTCTTCTACTATTTCTGCTTCTGTTTCTGCTATCGAATTGTTATCACTCATTATTATAATAACATTTTAATTGCCTTTTTTAATCCACTTATCAGTGTGTCAATTTCCTGTTTGGTATTGTACACTGCAAACGATGCACGAATAGTTCCCGGTATCCCATACCAATGCATTAAGGCTTGCGCACAATGATGGCCCGTTCTTACTGCAATTCCAGCATTATCCAGCAGTATTCCTACGTCCTGCGGGTGTATCTTATCAATAACAAAAGAAATAACACTCACTTTGTTTTTGGCAGTGCCTATAATGCGTGAACCTGGTATTTGTATAAGTTGATCAGTAGCATATTTCAGTAGCTCATTCTCGTGGCGGCGAATATTTTCTTTGCCTAATTGATTAATGAAATCAATAGCTGATTTCAAGGCAATTACGTCTGCAATATTGGGTGTGCCAGCTTCGTATTTATATGGCAGATCATTATAGGTACTTTTTTCAAAAGTCACTTCTTTTATCATTTCGCCGCCGCCTAAAAACACGGGCATTTTTTCCAGTAAATATTTTTTGCCATACAAAACCCCGGTGCCAGTTGGAGCATAAATTTTATGGCCTGAAAAAACATAAAAATCGCAATCCATTTCCAGTACATCTATATCAAGATGCACTGCTGATTGTGCCCCATCCACTAAAACTATTGCACCGGCATCATGCGCAGCATCAATAATTTCTTCTACAGGATTTATGGTGCCAAGTGCATTGGATACGTGCACTACTGCAACGAGTTTTGTTTTTTTATTCAGCAGTTTTTTATATTCATCCATTAATATTTCACCTGCATCGTTAATGGGAATTACTTTTAAAACAGCATTCTTTTCTTCACATAAAATTTGCCAGGGAACGATATTGGAATGATGCTCCATGGTTGAAATAATAATCTCATCACCGGCTTTGATATTTTGCCTTCCCCATGTGTAGGCTACCAGGTTAATACTTTCCGTTGCGCCCCTTGTAAATATTATTTCCTCTCTTGCTGAAGCGTTTATAAATTCTTTTACGGTATCTCTGCTTGCTTCAAATGCGGCGGTTGCTTCTTCGGCCAATGTATGTATACCCCTATGAATATTTGCATTATAACCACTGTAATAATCTACCAGTGCATCAATTACAACCTGTGGTTTTTGTGATGTAGCGGCGTTGTCAAAATACACCAATGGTTTACCCTTAACCTGCCGTTTTAAAATAGGAAATTGTTCCCTGATGGCAGCCACATTAATTGTTTTTTCTATTGCCTCTGTTGCTATCATGATACATCGAATTCTAAACGTTCTGAAATCAATTGATCTACATAATCACGAATGGATGGAAGTTTTATTTTTTCAAGGATATCGATAACAAAACCATGCAGTAA
>JBKJNG010000119.1:0-2943 GCA_046596065.1 Phnomibacter sp.
TCCAGAACCAGGTAATGATATAAGTTAACAACCGGTGTTTATTTTCAAAATACCGGTAAATACCGGCTTCTGTAGTACCAATTTCGGTAGCGAGTTTTTTAAAGGTAAAAGCCTCAAACCCAATCTTATTTATTGTAATAATGCTATGCTGAATAATGCTGCGCCCAAGCACCGATAATTCCGGATCTTTTACATAAAGCTTGGGATTCATTTTTATTTTTAACTGTAGTTCCATATAAATCGCTATAAGACGGTAAAATTAAGGGTAATACTATTAGTTAAAATACTTTTACTTTTTATTATGATAGTAATACTATTATTGTAGACTGCAATTATATATTTGCATTAATTATGGCATTAATTAGCAGGATCAAATCGTCCTCAGCAGCCTTTTGAAAATATTATAAAAGCAACGCAACATCACTAAGATTAACTATGACAACCAATTCTCTATCCATCGTTTCTTCATTAAGAAAACTAAATAATATATTACTAAAAGACCGAAAGGATATTGGCGTAGTATACATGTTTGCCATTCTTGCGGGCATGGTCCAATTGTCATTGCCATTGGGTATACAATCCATTATAAGTTTTGTAATGGCAGGAAGCATTTCTACCTCTATTGTAGTACTGATTGCCATGGTTGTTGTTGGCGTATTTATAAACGGCCTTTTACAAATCCGGCAACAACAAATCATCGAAAAATTGAAGCAAAAATTATTTGTGCGCTACTCTATGGAGTACAGCGAAAGGTTGCCGAAACTTAATATCGAAAAGCTGGACAAAGAATACCTGCCCGAACTCGTAAACCGCTATTTTGACAGTGTATCATTGCAAAAAGGCCTGGATAAGCTACTCATCGATTTGCCAGCTGCCATTATACAGGTGATACTTGGTTTATTGTTGCTTGCCTTTTATCATCCCATATTTATTGCGTTTGGTCTTGTACTTATTATTATAGTGCTAACCATTATTCGTTTCACCTCGCCACAAGGCCTTTTTACGGCATTAAGCGCCAGCACTTATAAATACGGAGTTGCAGCCTGGTTACAGGAAGTAGCAAGAACTGTAAAATCGTTTAAATACACGAGGGGAACCTCGCTGCATATGCGTAAAACCGATGAACTGGTGGTAAAGTATTTAGGATCAAGAACCAAACATTTTAAAATATTGCTTTCACAATTCTGGAGCTTAATTTCTTTTAAAATAATTATAACTGCGGCCATGCTTATCATCGGCTCGTATCTTTTGGTAAACCAACAAATAAATGTGGGCCAGTTTATAGCTGCGGATATTGTGATCATCGCTATAATTGGCTCTATCGAAAAACTAATAGCCAACCTCGATACCGTGTACGAAGCACTGGTATCAATAGAAAAATTAAGTGTAATTACAGAGGCGGAAACAGAAAAAAGCGGCTCCATTGCTTTACCACCTGGCAATAACGGTGTTCGCATTTCATTTAACAACGTCAGTTTTGCATATAGCGACCAGGTAGCTGTACTGAATAACATAAGTTTTATTCTTACGCCGGGCCAGATGGTACAATTAAAAGGGGTTTCCGGCGCAGGTAAATCAACCGTGCTTCGCCTGCTTACAGGCGCCTTTAATGATTATAGTGGTTCCATTTTATTGGATGATGTTCCGGCTGCCAATTACCAGGTAGAAATTCTTAGAAAAAGAACCGGGATTTTATTAGGTAGCCAGGATATATTTCATGGCACACTTTGGGACAATCTTACTATGGGAAACGAATCCTGCGATATAAATGAGGTAACAAAACTCGCAGAAATTTCCGGCCTTGATCTGTATATTCAATCCTGCAAAAATGGTTACGATACCATTATGCTGCCTGTAGGTAACAAACTTTCCAATAGCGTTCGTAAAAATATTTTACTAATAAGAGCGCTGCTTGGGGATTCTCGTTTATTACTATTGGAAGAACCATTCGAACATCTTACGGACGTTTATAAAAGCAATATTATTCATTATATAAAACAGAACAAAGCGGCAACAGTATTGATTGCTTCGCAGGATGAAGCATTAAAAGATTATTGCGATAAAGTGATTCTTTTGAGTAAGGGTGGAGAATTAATTAATGCGTAAAGCAAAACAATACGAAATGAATAACTTTTTACATACCGAAATAGAAACAGTAGCAAATAATTCCGACTTTCTTTCTTTGAGCAGAATTTATCATATAAATCATGAAAGTCGCGTCAAGAATTGGTTATGGGGAACGCTGATTTTGCTTTTTATAATTATGCTGCTGCCATGGACACAAAATGTGCGGGCAAAAGGCACCATTACTACACTGCGCCAGGAACAAAGGCCACAACAGGTAAATACAGTTATTGCCGGCACTGCCATTAAATGGTATGTAAAAGAAGGCGATTTTGTAAAAGCCGGCGATACTATTCTACAATTAGGAGAGGTAAAAGTAGATTACTTCGATCCTAAATTAATTGAGCGGACAGCGCAGCAGATTAAAGCAAAAAAGCAATCAATTGAAGGTTATAAAAACAAAGCAATTACAACTGTTACGCAAGCCGATGCACTAACACAGGCAAGGGAATTAAAGCTACAATCATTAGATAATAAGCTACAACAGCAGCAATTGAAAGTTTTAACCGATGAAGCTGACCTGGTTGCGGTAAATAATGAACTGGATGCTTATAGAAGACAAATTGATGCAGCACGCATTATGCTTGATAGCGGCGCTATTTCGCTCACTGAATTTGAAAAACGGCGGGTAAATTTCCAAAGCGGCCTGGCAAAAACAACCAGTGCCAATAATAAGCTGTTGCAAAGCAGGCAGGAACTCACCAACTTACGGATAGAAAAACAGTCTGCCACACAAGAATATGCTGAGAAAATAGCGAAAGCTGATGGCGACCGGTTTTCTTCCTTATCAAACGCAGCAAGCACGGAGGCGGAAGTATC
>JBKJNG010000218.1:0-3940 GCA_046596065.1 Phnomibacter sp.
TGTCTTGGCTATTGCATTCCGCATTTTATTGCAGATTGCCCCCACCGACGCAGTGATATTGCCTGATTGCTGTATGGTAAATCCCGCTCCCGAAATACCGGCAAGGTCAGTTGGTAACTTAATGTTTTTACTTTTATCGTACACAAAAAAGGAACGGTTCCGTCCAAGCCTTCCGATAAACAGTCCAAGTTCAAACAATACATTATCTCTCGGGCTTACAGTTTGCTGGTTTCGGCTTATTGTAATGTCATCTTCAGTTAACACCAATATGGCAAAATCTGCTTTATCCAACTCCTTTACCAGCGATTCCAGGTAGCTGTCACCTAATTCAAAAATTCCCTGTGTCCATACGATCACGTCACCATCTTTCTCCAGGTTTTCCTGAATAGCATAAGCTATCAACTCTCCTTCAGTAGATGAACCAATAAAAATGTTTGGCTTTTTCATGGTAAAACGATAAAGCAATTGATTAATCAATTTTAAAATACCAAACTCTTTGTTAGGAAGAACCACTGCATTAATGCAACTGTTTGTTTTTGATTAACTTCCCTTTATCTAAAATGAAGTTCTAAAATACAGCGGAGTTAGTGTTGTACCTACAACATGGGTATAGTAAATTTCTAAAATTGCTATTGGTAATCATGCTAACCGTATTTCTTCAAAATTAAGGAAACAATCTAAGCCTTACTTTTGCGGCCCTGAAAGGGTGAGCCGTGAGTCGTGAACAGTGAGATGTGAGAATTGGTATCACCCAGATCACAGATCAGATATCACAAATCAGACATCAGACATCGTACATCAAAAAATCTGTATTATGGGTCGCATATTTGAAGTAAGAAAAAGTTCCATGTTTGCCCGCTGGGACAAAATGGCAAAAAACTTTACCCGTATTGGTAAAGAGATCGTTATTGCAGTTAAGGCTGGTGGTTCCGATCCCGCCCAAAATGCGGCCCTGCGCCGCTGCTACCAGAATGCCCGCAGCGTAGGCATGCCTAAAGACCGGGTAGAGGCTGCTATCAAGAGGGCTAATGGCAAGGAGATGATCAACTACGATGAGATCCTTTATGAAGGTTACGCACCGCATGGTGTTGCGGTTTTGGTGGAAACTGCCACCGATAACCATGTACGCACGGTAGCCAATGTAAAATCTATTTTCAATAAGGGTAATGGTGCTTTGGGCAATAGCGGAAGCGTTGCCTTCCAGTTTAAAAAAATGGGGGTGTTCAAACTTGACCCAACCGGACTAAACCCCGAAGAGCTAGAATTTGAACTGATAGATGCTGGCCTTGAAGAATTGGGAGAAGGTGCAGGTGAGCCCGACCAGGCCGGTAACACAAAAGATGTACTGATTCTCCGTTGCGCTTTTACTGATTTTGGTAGTCTGCAGCATGCACTCGATGAAAAAGGCATTAATCCAATAAGTGCTGAGCTGGAATGGATTCCTACCACAACCGTATCCTTACCAGAAGAACAGGTGGAAGACGTACTGAAACTGGTAGATAAATTGGAGCAGGATGAAGACGTGCAGAAAGTTTTTTATAACCTGGCATAAATATTCGATTATCCAGGTTTATAAAAAGTGCGACCCCATTTTCAGGGCGCACTTTTTTGTTGATGCTTACTGTTCCCGGTTTATCATTCCAGGTTCCAGGTTATTATCATCTTTTTTCCGGAACAGCAGATAGCGTCATGAAATTTGCCATAAATACTTACACTATAAAAATCTTTCAAATCATATTGGTCAGTAGTAAATGATGGCTGATTGATAGGGATGGCAAACTTGTTTCAACAAACAGATATGCCCGGTCCGTCGTAAAAGGAATGGAATTTTTAAACTGTTTAATAGCGTTTGCCAAAATTTAAATTATCACAAAATAAAAATTATTCACACTTAGTCGCAGGGGTTGTAAATTTAGAGGATGCTTTCAATGTAGCAGCCCATTCAATGCCATTATCAGACCTGAAAAAAAAACGCATGAGCAAGCAAACAAAATCCCTTTTAAACTCCGGGCCCGAGGGTGCCGTAGAAAAAAAGAAGAATAAGAAAAAAGAAGGCAGCGGAAAGGACCAAAAAAGAGACAACGTGTTGAGGACAAACGGGAAGGAAGAACCCGAGAAGAAAGAAAAACTTAAAGGCAAGATCTACGAGGAGGAAATGGGCAAACAGCATGTTGAATTAGTAAAATTGCAGGAGTGGATCAGGAACCAAGGATTGAAAGTGGTTGTGATCTTTGAAGGCCGTGATGCAGCCGGCAAGGGCGGTGTAATAAAAAGAATTACACAACCGCTTAACCCGCGTGTATGCCGGGTTGTAGCATTGGGCACTGCTACTGAGCGTGAAAAAACACAATGGTATTTCCAACGATATGTTGCGCAGTTACCTGCTGCAGGTGAAATGGTTCTTTTTGACCGTAGCTGGTACAACAGGGCAGGCGTAGAAAGGGTTATGAGTTTTTGCACCGACGATGAATATCACGAGTTTATACGTTCCTGTCCTGAATTTGAGCGCATGCTCATCCGGTCCGGTATTATATTAATCAAATATTGGTTTTCTGTAGGCGATTCGGAGCAGGAACGTCGTTTCCACGATCGCATCAGTAAGCCTACCAAACGATGGAAGTTGAGCCCGCTTGACCTGGAATCACGAAAAAGATGGATAGAATATTCACGTGCCAAGGATGAGATGTTTAAGCATACCGACATAAAACAAGCTCCATGGTATGTTGTTAATTCTGACGACAAAAGACGTGCCCACCTAAACTGTATCCATCACCTCTTATCAATTATCCCTTACGAAGATCTCACACCGGAAGAAATGGTATTGCCACCACGCCAGGAAGATACCGGTTACGTTCGTCCGCCTAAGACGGATCAAACCTTTGTGCCTGACGTATTCTGACATATTCGGCATACGATGTTGAGTTTTTATCGAGCAACTGCACCAGCATTTCGTTTTGTTTTTTAAGCAGGTAAATTCTTTTTCCATAAATTATTAGCGTATACTATAAGTGCTGCCTACATAATAAAGGCAGCACTTGCTTAGAGCAGCAGAAATAAGTAACCTTATTTGTGTTTCGTGAGAAAATCCTTTTTAAAATTCAATATATCCTGTTTATAATGACTTGATTTTTTCGCGTGTAATAATTGCATAAAGGGATTACCCTTTGCAGGAGAAACCGCGTGATTGCTTTGCGTTGCATCGCTATTGCCCGCACAGTTTTCATAAGTCCATGTTTGGTCTGTCACCATGCCTCCAACAGCATCTATTGAATTTTGATAAACCGGGTAATTTTCTGCACCTGTAATGATTTCTGTTTCTGCTGATTTCCATTGAAATAATATAACAGTTATATAAATAATAGTGTCATTATGTACATGTATTTTCCTGTTTTGAATATCACTACACAAATAGTCCATTTCAACATTCAACCAATTACCCCTTGTAAATTTATACTCATGTTTGCCTGCAGGTAAATTGAGTGTAACTGACTTTTTTGCTCCATTAAATGGCTTAAGTAAATATTTTACATTTCCTGCGGCCCACTCAGTAAAAGTTCCGGCTAAATAAATGCTGTCATGCTCTTGAAGCGACAAATCTTCTACTATAAATTGTACTTTATACTGGGCAAATAATTGTTCGCTAAGGAGGGAAAATATATAAAACAACAATACCTTTTTCATTTGTTGCGATTTTGACAGAGCCGTATTTTTTTAATATTCTTACCAGCTTTACAATTCATCCAAAAATTTATAGATTAATTTTCCTGGCCAATACCTTATTAAGTGATTTTTATCTGCATTGAAACAAATAAAGCATCATGCTGTTTTAATTGAATAGTAGATCTTGCTCCTTTCTCAACTGCCCTTTTCTACATGTTTCGTAAACTGTTTCTGCTACGTACATTTACCTGATAAATGTAATGAGATATGAGTAAAATAT
>JBKJNG010000303.1:0-3230 GCA_046596065.1 Phnomibacter sp.
CCCATGATTTTAGCACCTTACAAATTTGAAGGGCATGCTGGCTGGCAGGGCGTAGCACATTGCGGTGTTTTTGATGATGGCGCCGGACAATATTTTATGGCACACCAGGGCAGGCCGGTTGTAAATAGTTACTTCATGGATCTGCATGTGAGAAAAATTTTCTGGACAATGGATGGCTGGCCGGTTGTATCGCCTGAGCGTTACGCCTGGGAGGATAACAGCACCATTGCACAAGCTGATATTACCGGTGCCTGGGAGCAAATTGTTTTAGGATACAGAATCGTTCCAGGTTATGATAAAGAACAAATATCACCCGATCTGCAGGGCTCAGTGCCGTTAAGTATTGATGTTGCCGGAACATTGAATGGAGATGCTGCAAGCACTTGGACTTATGCAGCGCCATGGCTTACCATGAAATGGAGTAATGGTTATACAGACAAAGTTTTTGTACAGAGGGGAAGAGATTGGGAAAACAAGAAAGCAAACTCAATCATCTTCACGGGCCTTAACAACAAAGGCACCGCGGTATGGGGAAAGAAAAAGTGATTTGGTGAGTGAGCGAATCGAACATTGAGAATTGAATATTGAGCATTGAACATTTGCATTGATTTGTAATGACTGGAAGAAGGTTTTTATCGATTGTAACTGTTGTATTAATGGCAATGCATTTGCATGCGCAGGATACAACAGGTAACCCTATAATCAAACATAAATACACAGCAGATCCTGCCGCATTAGTGGTAGACGATTCGGTTTATTTATTTACAGGACATGATGAAGCGCCTCAACGCAAGGACGGTTACGTTATGCACGAGTGGCTGTGTTTTTCTTCGGCCGATATGATCCATTGGCACGAGCATGTATCACCATTAAAAGTTACTGATTTTGCCTGGGCAAAAGCCGATGCGTGGGCATCGCAGGTGATCAGCAGGAATGGTAAATTTTATTTTTATGCAGCGGTAGAACATGAAACAATTCCCGGGAAAGCAATTGGCGTTGCAGTTGCAGAAAAACCAGAAGGTCCGTATAAGGATGCACGGGGCAGCGCAATCGTTACCAACGACATGACGGAGAGTAAAATCACTTGGGATGATATCGATCCATCTGTAATAATTGATGATGATGGACAGGCTTATTTGTTTTGGGGCAATACAAATTGCTATTATGCAAAACTTAAAAACAACATGACAGAACTGGATGGTGAAATAAAAAAGATTGACTTGCCGAATTATACTGAAGCGCCATGGATCAACAAGCACAATAGCTGGTACTATTTATCGTATGCTTACCAGTTCCCTGAAAAAATTGCTTATGCTATGAGTAAAAGCATAAATGGTCCATGGGCGTTTAAAGGAATTTTAAATGAAGTAGCCGGTAATTCAAATACCAATCACCAGTCTATTATTGATTTTAAAGGCAAGTCTTATTTCATTTATCACAATGGCAGTTTACCGCTTGAAGGTGGCAGTTTCAGAAGATCGGTTTGTATTGATCGTTTGTATTACAACACTGATGGTACAATGAAAAGAATAGTGATGACAACAGAAGGTATTTCTGAGGCTAAAAAAGATAGCAAAGAACAAAGGAAAAAATACCTTTTTGGCAAAGAATAATTTTTGAAAAACACCTTATTTATGAATATTAAAAAGTTACTTTCTGCAATAGTGATTGCTGCCGCGAATTTTTTGCCTGCCGGCGTTATTGCGCAAACAAATAATGACATTGTTGTTAAAGTAAATCAACCAACTGCTTCTATATCTCCAAACATGTGGGGCGTATTTTTTGAAGACATAAATATGGGAGCTGATGGTGGCTTGTATGCAGAGCTTGTCAAGAACCGTTCTTTTGAATTTGCAAAACCGTTAATGGGCTGGACAAAACAAGGTAAGAAGCAAGTGGAAGGCGATCTGCTCGTTATTAATCGGAAAGAACAAGACGCTACCAATCCACGCTTTGTACGGGTTACCGCAAACAACCTGGCGAAAGGAGATCTTGGGTTGTTGAATGAAGGCTTTCGAGGCATGGGAATTAAGAAAGATTTGCGCTACGATTTTTCAGTGATGTACCAGTTGCAATCGGGTAAAGTAACGCTACATGTTGGCTTAATGGATAGCACGGGAAAAATATTAGGTGAGACATCCCTGACACCTGCCGAAACTGGCAACGGATGGCACAAAGCAATAGCAAGCTTTAACTCAAATGTTACTGAACTTAAAGCCAAAATGATTGTATGGTTCGAAGGAAATGGCGTGATTGATGTAGATATGATTTCTTTATTTCCGGCTGATACCTGGAAAGGAAGACCCGGTGGTTTACGTGCCGATATGGTGCAAATGTTAGCCGATATGAAACCCGGTTTTATTCGCTTTCCCGGTGGTTGTATCGTAGAAGGTTTTGATCTTTCGCAACGCTATCAATGGAAAAAAACAATTGGTCCCGTTGAAAACAGGCAACTGTTAATCAACCGTTGGAATTTTGAATTTGCACATCGCCCGGCACCCGATTATTTTCAAACATTCGGCCTCGGGTTTTATGAATATTTCCAGATGGCAGAAGACATCGGCGCCACTGCATTACCCATCTTAAGTTGCGGTATGGCATGCCAGTTTAATACTGCCGAAGTTGTACCGCTCGATGATCTTGATCCTTATGTGCAGGATGCATTAGATTTGATTGAATTTGCAAATGGTGACAGCAATTCTGCGTGGGGAAAAGTACGGGCAGGTATGGGACACCCAGAACCATTTAATTTAAAAATGATGGGTGTTGGAAATGAGAACTGGGGCCCTCAATATTTGGAGCGTTTGAAAATATTTACTAAGGCTATTAAGAATAAATATCCGGAAATGAAATTGGTGAACAGTTCCGGTACAGATCCCGATGGCGAACGTTTCGAGTACCTGAACACATCGCTTCGTAAAATGAATGCAGACATCATCGACGAACATTATTACCGGAAGCCCGAATGGTTTTTTGCGAATGCAAACAGGTACGATAATTATCCACGAAACGGGTCGAAAGTTTTTGGCGGTGAGTACGCAGCGCAAAGCGATAAAACAGTAAGCATTGATAATAAAAATACCTGGCTGACAGCTTTATCCGAAGCTGCCTTTATGACTGGTTTGGAACGCAATGCAGCAGTGGTTACAATGGCATCTTACGCACCGCTTTTTGCCCATGTGGATGGCTGGCAATGGACGCCTGATTTGATCTGGGTAAATAACCTGCAA
>JBKJNG010000421.1:0-2917 GCA_046596065.1 Phnomibacter sp.
TTATTTTAACACTAATCCGTATTTCAAAAAACTTTTTTTTGAGCCGAAGAAGGGAGTCGAACCCCCGACCTACTGATTACAAATCAGTTGCTCTACCAACTGAGCTACTTCGGCATATTATATTCGAATAAAAAGAGAACTACCCCGTTTTTTCGGGATGGCAAAAGTAAGTGAATTAGGTATCCGCCAAAAAAAATTGATTAAAAGTTTCCCATCCTTTAAAAATAATCTTTTAAAAAAGGGCTCCGATTGAGAAAAATAAGAAGGAAAATATAGATTAAGTCTTTGGCTATTAATTATTTAAAGCCAGAAAACCTAATTTAAAGATTTAAGATTTCCAGTAACAAAAAAGCTAGTTTATACATAAAAAAACCCCTGTTTTAAACAGGGGCCTTAAATATTCATGCTGTAAGCTTTTCCTTCTTTCTTTTTATCTGTGTGCAAATACTTTCATATGCGTCATCAAACGACTCTTCAAAAGATTTGCTTGATGATTTTACAAAAACTTCGCTACGGGGAATCGTGACTTTAATTTCAGCTACTTTGTCTTTAATCTGGTGCACTACATTGTCTAATTTCAAAAAAACATCCACCTTAATAATCCTATCGTGGTAGGTACTAAGCTTGGTTACTTTTTTGCGGATGTGATCAGTTAGCCGTGTGTCGGCCTCGAAACGCACTGTTTGAATGTTCAATGTCATAGTAAACACGTTTTAGTGAGTAAAAAAAGAAATAATAACGGGTAAAAATTATTTACCAAAGGCTTGCAATTTTACATACGAAAGGTAGGATAGAAACCTTAGATCCAAAACATAAAAACTGGATTTATAATCGATAAATGCAACTATCATGCCTTAGGATGAGCTTTCTTAAAAACATCTTTTAACTTACCAATAGTGTTGTGGGTATATACTTGCGTGGAAGCCAGGCTACTATGACCCAGCAGTTCTTTTACTGCATTCAGATCGGCACCTTCGTTAAGAAGATGGGTAGCAAATGTGTGCCTTAATACATGGGGGCTGCGTTTTTCGATTGTCGTTGCGGGATCGAGGTATTTTCTAACAGTATTGTAAACCCATTTTGGATATAACTGTTTGCCCTTCTCATTTACAAACAGGCAGACTGCATCATAAACTTCCAGCTGTGTTCGCTTGGCATCACGATACTCAGTCAATTCTACAATAAACTGCCTGCTGCAGGGAATTATTCGTTCTTTATTTCCCTTACCTAAAATTTTAAGAGAATTATGGGCTATGTCTAATTGTACTTCTTTAAGACTAATAACCTCGCTAAGGCGCATTCCAGTCTGGTATAACAACATTACAACCAATCGCTCCGTGCAGCCTTGCCATGTTTGTGGAAAATCGGTGTAACGCCACAGCTTTTCAATATCTGTCTTTTCAACAAATTGCGGTAGTCGCTTGCTTTGTTTTTGAGATACAATGCTTACCATTGGGCTAAGGTTGACTACCTGCTGACGCAGCAAAAACTTAAAAAAAGATTTTAACGTAGAAATTTTGCGGTTAATTGTTCTGGCGCTGGCATCCTCATCCTTAATGGAAGCTAGCCATGTGCGCACAAAAGGCGGCATCACATCACCAGCCTGCTTGCAAGCAAACTGAATGTCAACAAAAGCTGAAAATTGCAATAAGTCATCGTGGTATGCTCGTACGGTATGTACTGAGAACCGTTTCTCGAATTGCAGATACTCAATAAACTTTGTAATTGCTTCGGGTAATAACATAAACAACAATAGCCATAAAGGTAGGTACCTTATGGCTATGTGCAGCTGGGCTTAAGGCCTGGCTTTTATTTTAAAAATTTAGATTTCAATTTTACCGCTGGCGATCTGCTGCTTGTAAACAGCTTTCAACACCTGACCACGACGTCTGATGGAGGGTTTGATAAAACTCTGACGTTCGCGTAGCTGCATAAGCGTGTTTGCTTTTTCGAATTTCTTCTTATACTTTTTAAGCGCCTTGTCTATGTTTTCGCAGTCTTTTGAATCGATGATTAACATGAAATATACCCCCTTTAAAAAATTTTGGAACGCAAAAGTAGGAATTTACATGTAACGAACAACAATTGTTATGATGTTTGTTTTGAAATGCATGAATTATAGGTTGTAATTTTACTATTTGAAATGTAAAATACTATAACTCAATGTTTACAGGCATAATAGAAACAACAGGAACAATTGAAGGAGTAGAAATTTTAGGAACTAATCACAGTTTTTGGATCAATAGTCCTTTATCAGATTCTTTGAAAGTTGATCAAAGTGTTAGCCATAACGGGGTGTGTCTAACAGTTGAAGCAATTGATAATTGTCATCATAAGGTAACCGCCGTGCTAGAAACCCTGCAAAAAACAAATCTTGGCACCTGGCTGAATGGGACTTTAATAAATATTGAACGCTGCCTGCCTGTAAATGGGCGGCTGGATGGACACCTTGTTCAAGGGCATGTTGATTCAACGGCTATTTGTTTAGCTGTGGAAGAGCTTAACGGCAGTTGGTTTTATGTATTTGAATTTCCGAAACAATTTGCGCACCTGGTAATTGATAAGGGCAGTATCTGTTTAAATGGAATAAGCCTAACTGGTTTTAATGTAACTGAAAATACCGTTTCAGTGACAATTATTCCATATACCTACAAGCATACAAATATTCACCTGATTAAACCGGGCGATACAGTTAATGTTGAATTCGATATTTTAGGTAAGTACCTGGCAAGGTGGCGGGATCTCGAAAGCAGGCAGGCTAGCCCGCCAAGTAATTTAAATTAATCTATAGAAATATTACACCTGGTTTTCCAAACTAAAAATACTTTCAGCAAAAGCTTTTTTGTCGAAAGTATTTTTATTTTGGAAAACCAGGTGTAATATTTCTATAGATTAATTTAAATTACTTGCCGCGCTA
>JBKJNG010000467.1:0-5395 GCA_046596065.1 Phnomibacter sp.
TGGATATGAACAGCCGCGATACACTGGTGACCGACCTGAATGTACTGGCGGATTTTAACCCGGTTGTTCCGGATGCCTACCAGGGTGCGGAATTCCTGATGTTGGGCAACCTTAGCCCTGCCGTTCAAAAGCAGGTAATAGACCAACTTACAACCCGTCCTAAATTGATTGTGCTGGATACCATGAACTTTTGGATGGAACCAGCATTTATAGATGGTTTGCTTGAAAACCTTAAAATGATTGATGTGCTGCTGGTTAATGATAGCGAAGCCCGCCAGCTTACGAACGAATTCAGTATTGTAAAGGCTGCTAAAAAAATATTGCAGATGGGTCCCAAATACCTCATCATTAAAAAAGGCGAGCATGGTGCATTGCTTTTCCATGGCAGTCATGTATTTTTTGCACCGGCATTACCGCTGGAAGAGGTATTCGATCCAACCGGGGCCGGTGATACTTTCGCTGGCGGCTTTATCGGACATATTGCAAAAACCAAAGACATCAGTTTTCAAAATATGAAGACCGCCATTATTGTCGGCTCTGCCATGGCCTCGTTCTGCGTAGAAAAATTTGGCCCGGAAAGGCTGCAGGAAATTACCAAAGCCGATATTGACGCCCGCATCCAGGAATTTGTAAACCTGGTACAGTTTGATATTGATCTTGTATAATCGAAAGGGAAAGCTTTAAATCAAAGGTGGATGAACAGATAATGAATGACCAGATTCATTGGACTCTTTTCATCAGTTTTCTTTGGTGGTACGAAACTTTAACCTTCTGCATCTAAGCAGCACATTAACTTCATTTGTTAATTTAAGGCTGAGTCTTACTGCACCGCACAATAAATTGCCAGGCCACGCCACTTCTTATAAACTGGAGAAATACTACATGACAAAAATCCTTTGGATTGACGATGAGATAGATAGTCTTAAAAGCCAAATAATGTTTTTACAACAAAAAGGCTACGAAGTGGCGAGCCTTACCAACGGTTTTGATGGCATTGACTTCGTAAAGGAAAACCATGTGGATGTGGTGTTGCTAGATGAAAGCATGCCGGGCATCAGCGGACTGGAAACTTTAGCCAAAATCAAAGCAATTAGAAGCAATGTTCCGGTTGTAATGATCACTAAAAATGAAACCGAGAACCTTATGGAAGAGGCGATCGGCAGCCAGATAACAGATTACCTGATAAAGCCTGTAAACCCTAACCAGGTTTTGCTGAGCCTGAAAAAAATATTGGATAACAAAAGGCTGGTTAGCGAAAAAACCACCATGAGTTATCAGCAGGAATTCCGCAACCTGTTTATGGCGCTTAACAGCAACCCGGATTACACGGAGTGGATGGAAATTTATAAGAAGTTGGTGTACTGGGAAATGGAAATGGATAAAAGCGACAGCCCCGAGATGCGGGAAGTTTTCCAGGCACAAAAAGACGAGGCCAACACTGAATTCTTCAAATTCATTAGTAAAAATTATGCGGTTTGGATGCGGCCTGGCGCTCAGCAAATACCCGTTTTAAGCCATACATTATTTCGCACAAAAGTATTGCCACAAGTAGAAAAGGGCGTTCCAACTTTTTTCATCCTGATAGATAATCTCCGCCTCGATCAATGGAAAAGTATCCAGTCAACCTTTGCAGAAAGTTTTAGGATCGTAGAAGAAGATACCTTCTATTCAATACTGCCGACTGCTACACAATATTGCCGCAATGCCATTTTCAGCGGCCTTCTGCCAGTGGATATGGAGAAACAATTTTCCATTCAATGGAAAGATGATGATGAAGAAGGCGGCAAGAACCTGCATGAAGAAATGTTTTTTCGGGAACAGCTAAAGCGTTTAAAACGCACTGATATTAAATTTAGTTATACCAAAATTGTTCACCATGATGCCGGCCAGCAACTGGTAAACAATATGCATAACCTGCTTAGCAACGATCTGAATGTGATCGTTTACAATTTTGTTGATATGCTCAGCCACGCCCGTACCGAAATGGAAGTGCTTAAAGAACTGGCTAATGATGAACGCAGCTACCGCAGCATTACCCAAAGCTGGTTTACGCATAGCCCTTTATACGAAGCGCTGAAAAAAGTGGCCGATAAAAAGATCAGGATCATACTGGCAACCGATCATGGCAGCATTAGGGTACAACGGCCTGCCAAAGTGGTAGGCGACAGGCAAACCACTACCAACATTCGTTATAAACATGGCCGCAACCTGCAATACGATACAAAGGACGTGTTATCCTTCCGCGATCCAAAAGATGCAGGATTGCCAACTCCAAACGTAAACAGTTCCTACATTTTTGCACGGGAAAACGTGTTTTTATGTTACCCCAACAATTACAATCAATACGCAAACTATTATAAGAATACTTTTCAGCACGGTGGTATCAGTCTCGAAGAAATGATCATTCCGGTTGTAGTGATGGAAAGCAAATGAGGCGGTAATATGCTTTCAGGAATATTAATAATGCTCCTCACTCATTTCGTATTGACTTAATGACCAATGACCTTCTTAGCTTTTTGACTCATTGACCAATGACGCTCTTTACGTTACGCCAAAATGTCCTAAAAATTTCTCCGCACAGTATTTGAAATGCTTTAACGACTAATTTGCCTTTAGAGGTAATTTTCCCCCTGGCGGGGCGAATGGTAATTGAGGGTTCATTATAACATTTACATATTTTCACCCGTCCGAACGGCTATAAGGCCGGGCGGGCATTTTTACAACATATACTATGGATTTTGGAAGGGAATTTGAAAAATATGCGGTAAAACACCGCGGCATCAGCAGTAATACGCTGGATGGTTATATGAAACATAGCGCACCAATGGCTATAGCTAACGTACCATCCTTTGGCAGCGTTGGAGATGTAAATAATCTTACACCAAACATTATTGAAGAACGTCCTATGAACGTTGCGGTTATGGACGTTTATAGCCGGTTAATGATGGACCGCATCATCTTTTTGGGTTATCCCATAATGGATGAAGTAGCTAACATTGTTACAGCACAATTATTATTCCTGGAAAGCACAGATCGTACCCGAGATATACAAATGTACATCAACAGCCCTGGCGGCAGTGTGTACGCTGGCCTGGGCATGTACGATACCATGCAATTTGTAACCCCTGATATTTCTACCATTTGCACAGGTATGGCTGCAAGCATGGGAGCGGTACTTATGGCTGCCGGATCGCCCAACAAACGCACTGCACTTAAGCACGCCCGCATCATGATACATCAACCAAGCGGCGGCGCCATGGGCCAGGCAAGTGACATCGAAATCACGGTAAACGAAGTGCGTAAACTGAAAAAGGAATTGTACGACATTCTTGCTTTTCATACAGGCCAAACACCCGAGCAGGTTGCTATGGATAGCGACCGTGATAAGTGGATGACAGCTTCTGAGGCAAAAGAGTACGGTCTTGTAGATGAAGTGTTGTTCATTAACCCAAGAAAAGAGAGAAAATAAGAAATTAATTACTGCCGCGAAAAGCAGATCGCAGCCAGGGAGTCATCAAAAAAATAAAATACTATGAATTATAATTCATTCACGAAATATGGCCGTTTCTCACCTTCAGGATTCAGGAGTGATGATGATCCGACAAATCCAGAACCTGATGTTCCACACGAGGAGCCGGAAATGCCGGAAAACCCGATGGAAAAAATGGTGAGCAGCTGGCAATTTGATAAAAAGTTCATTGAGCAACGTAAAATTTTCCTTTGGGGTGTAGTAGACGATAAAAGTTGTAAAGACCTTACTGCACGCCTTTTATACCTGGATGCTATTGATTCCGGAAAAGAAATTACTTTTTATATCAGCAGCCCTGGCGGTATGGTTACCAGCGGAATGGTGGTTTACGATACCATGCAAATGATCAGCAGCCCGGTAAGTACTGTTTGTATGGGCATGGCTGCCAGCATGGGCAGTATTCTTTTAAGCGGAGGTACAAAAGGACGTCGTTTTATATTTCCGCATGGTGAGGTAATGATCCATCAGCCAAGTGGCGGTGGTCGCGGTACCAGTGCCGATCTTGAAATTATGGCAGAGCAAATTCGTAAAACCAAAGAACTGGGTGCCCGGATATTAGCGGAGAATTGCGGCCAGCCTTTTGAGAAAGTTATGAAAGACTTTGACCGTGATTACTGGATGGATGCTAAAGAAAGCATGGAATATGGCATTGTTGACGGCGTATTATCGAAAGTGTAAATGTGTTTACATACAATGACTTATACAAAAAATCCAAACCCCATAATGGTTTGGATTTTTTAATCTGTTAAGCGTTTTTTATTTTAACGCCGAAGGAGAATGATTTTTTTACTTTTGCAGCAATTAAATAGACCGAACACCTATCTGTCGGAGCACTTATGGCTAAACAAACTTTGCATTGTTCATTCTGCGGAAAGAGCCGCGATGAAGTAAAAATACTAATAGCAGGCCAGGACAATGTCCATATCTGCGAGCAATGCGTTGATAGCGCAAGAGAAATAGTTGAGCAGGAGCTGGCAGTATATAACCAGCGTTTTACTGCCCCCGGTGCTTTCAGGCTCAATGTAAAAAAGCCAATGGAAATAAAGGCGTTTCTCGACCAATACATTATTGGCCAGACTGATGCCAAAAAAATTCTTTGCGTAGCAGTTTATAATCACTACAAACGCCTTACCCAAAAAATTCACGACGACGAGGTTGAAATTGAAAAAAGCAACCTGATACTCGTGGGCGAAACCGGCACTGGCAAAACTCTGCTGGCTAAAACTATTGCCAAATTATTAAATGTGCCTTTTGCCATTGTAGATGCTACGGTATTTACAGAAGCAGGCTATGTGGGTGAAGATGTTGAAAGCATGCTTACCCGTTTATTGCAGTCATGCGATTACGATGTACAGGCTGCCGAACGTGGCATCGTATATATTGATGAAATAGACAAAATTGCCCGTAAAGGTGATAACCCGAGCATTACCCGTGACGTAAGTGGTGAAGGGGTACAGCAGGGCTTACTTAAAATGCTGGAAGGCACAGATGTTTTGGTTCCACCGCAGGGCGGCCGCAAACATCCCGAGCAAAAACTGATAAAAGTAAATACGCAGAACATCCTATTTATTGCCGGCGGCGCTTTTGATGGCGTAGATAAAATTATTGCCCGCAGGGTAAACACGAATTCAATTGGTTTCAACGTAAATAAAGATATGCAGGAATACCAGCGCCGCAACCTGCTGCAATTTGTAAATGCTCAGGACTTGAAAAGCTTTGGCCTGATACCTGAACTGCTTGGCCGCTTGCCAGTTATCACGCATCTCGATCCGCTGGACGCAACAACACTGCGCAGTATTTTAACCGAACCGAAAAATGCACTTGTACGCCAGTTTTCGAAGTTGTTTGAGCTTGAAGGCATCAAAC
>JBKJNG010000481.1:0-2972 GCA_046596065.1 Phnomibacter sp.
TAGATCGTTGGCCAAATAAACAACTCCTCCATTTATGGATTAAAAACTGGCCGGCTGCTGTAGCAACGGGAGATCCCTATGCGGTAAAAATCAAAGACTGGAGCGCTGCGGCTATGAATCAGTTTCCTAACCTGAGCGACGCCGATATTGATGCGATTCTTGGTTATATAACCGCATGGAAACCGCCGGTAGCAGATGTTTCGAAGGATAATCCCAATTTACCAAAAGCCGAAGGTGATAATTCGCTTTTGTTTGGCGTGATAACGCTCATTATGGCCATTATTGCCCTATTGCTTTTGCAGGTTAATGCTAACCTTCGAAAACTGGCCGATGAAAAAGATGGTATTCGTTCACCAGAACCGGTAGCTTTCTGGAAAAATAAAACTTACATCGGCTTCGCAACTGTAATATTATTTATCCTCGCCGGTTTCTATTTATCCAAAGGTGCAGTAGGCCTGGGAAGACACAAGGATTACGAACCAGTTCAGCCAATATATTACTCTCACAAGGTGCATGCAGGCGTAAACCAGATCAATTGCCTTTACTGCCATGGCGGTGCGCAGGACGGTAAGCATGCCAATATTCCTTCCATGAACGTTTGTATGAATTGCCATATGGCCATTAATGAATACAAGGGCGAACCATTGTATGGCGCGGATGGTGTGGAAATTAACGGTACAGCACAAATTCAAAAATTATACGAATACGCTGGTTTTACACCCGGTAAACCATGGGATCCATCTAAAGCCAAACCAGTAGAATGGATAAAGATTCATAACCTGCCGGACCATGTTTATTTCAACCACTCACAGCACGTTAGGGCCGGGCAGGTAGCTTGCCAGACTTGTCATGGAGAAATACAGAAAATGGGAGAAGTGTACCAGTTTGCTGACCTTAGCATGGGCTGGTGTGTGAACTGCCATCGCGAAACAAAGGTGCAGTTTTATGATTCTGCTTCGGGAACCGGAAACAAATTTTACAGTATTTACGAGAAGTTTCATGAGGATATGAAAGCTGGCAGAATGGACAGTGTGACGGTTGAGAAAATTGGCGGCACCGAATGCCAGAAATGCCATTACTAGCATGCTGAAACTTGTTTATGCACCTTTCATTACACTATAGAAGGACCACACCCAGCTTTTATTCAGAATTTCTAAATTTCAAATTTTCACATAGGGGATATTATGAGTAATAAAATCTGGCAAAGTTTTGGTGCGCTGACCGAAAGCGAACATCACAAAGCAACAGTACAGAATGAGTTTCAGGAGGATTTGCCCTTTGAAGCTGAAGGCAGCTTGCTTGATGCCAAAACACCCCGGAGGGATTTTTTAAAATATTTAGGTTTCAGTACCGCTGCAGCTTCCATTGCTGCCAGTTGCGAAACGCCTGTTAGAAAAGCCATTCCATTCGTAAATCGTCCCGAAAATGTAATACCTGGAGTAGCAAATTATTACGCTACAACCTTTATTCAGGATGGCGACATTCAAAGTCTCGTAGCAAAAGTTCGCGATGGTCGTCCCATAAAAATTGAAGGGAATACGCTAAGCCCAATCAACCAGGGTGCTACCAGTGCAAGAGCCCAGGCATCAGTACTTGATTTATACGATACCTTCAGGCTTCGTTTTCCGGCACAGGTTAAATCAGGTAAAGTAGCCGAGGTTTCAACCTTTGAAGCTTTTGATAAAATGATCATGGACGGGTTAACAGCATTGGGCGGAAAGCCAGTTGTATTGCTTACCCAAACAGTTACATCTCCAACAACGTTACAGATAATTGGTAGTTTTCTAGCGAAATATCCTGGTAGTCGTCACGTGGTATACGATGCTGTTAGCTACAGTGGATTGCTCGCTGCTAACGAAGCCAGTTATGGAAAAAGAGCCATCCCTTCTTACCAGTTCGACAACGCGAAAGTTATAGTAAGCTTGGGTGCCGATTTCCTTGGTACCTGGCTAAGTCCCGTTGAATTTGCAAAACAGTATTCAAAAGGACGTAAAATTGACGAGAAGCAGATTCGCCTCAGCAAGCATTACCAATTCGAAAGCATCCTGAGTATGACCGGTGCAAATGCCGATGAACGTTATACACACAGGCCTTCAGAAGCTGGAGTGGTTGCAGTTGCATTGCTTAATGCAATTAATAGTGGCAATTCAGGTTTAGCTGATGCTGCTTTAAAAGCAGGTATCGAAAAAGCAGCTAAAGAATTAAAGGCAAATGCCGGTGCAGGACTCGTGGTAAGTGGCAGTAACGATGCTAATGTACAGGCTGTTGTAAATGCAATAAACGAGGCAATTGGTGCAAACGGTAAAACAATCAATTGGGCTGTTACCAGCAATTTTCGCCAGGGTAATGATAAGGATATGGCCCTGCTTGTAAATGACATGAACGCAGGTTCAATTGGAGGCCTTTTTGTTTACAACGTAAACCCTGCTTATGACTATTATGCGGCAGATAAATTCCAAACCGGGTTATCTAAAGTGCCGTTAACTGTAAGCTTTAACGCTAAATTCGACGAAACAACAGAGCGCTGCAAATTCATATTACCTGATCATCATTACCTCGAAAGCTGGGGTGATGCCGAACCTAAATCAGGTGTTATCTCTTTTATACAGCCGACCATTTACCCGCTTTTCAAAACCCGTCAATGGCAGGATAGTTTGCTGAAATGGAGTAGTGGTACTACTGTAGCGGCTACCTCGCCTTCGGTTGATTCAACTGGTACTAAAACAGCCGTTGTTAGTTCGGGCTCTACTTATCATGATTATTTTAGAAATTATTGGATAGCCAAACTTGGTTCACAGGCAACGCTCGATATCGCCTTAAGAGATGGTATTGTGGTTCCAGCTGAGATGCCGGTGGGTGGTGCATCTTACAACGCCGGCAGTCTTCCCGCTGCAACTTCAGCTATAGCCGCATCGCCAAAATCAAGCGCTCCGTTCGAGCTTTTCTTATATGAAAAAGTATCCATTGGTAAT
>JBKJNG010000244.1:0-3126 GCA_046596065.1 Phnomibacter sp.
ATTTCCGCCCTGCCAGGAGATATACATGGTTTGTATATTATTGTAATTAATAAGACTTTCCATGCCATCGCAACAACCAATATGCGTACTGCTGCTATGGGTGCCATTATCCTGCGCTCCACCCAACGCCCTGAAACCATTTGCGTTGTTGTTGTAGCTGATGCGGTAATACTGGGTTATGTGCATGCCATCGCTTAAAAAGCGCCAGCCACCAAGCCCGTAATTGTAATTGTAAACCCCGCCATCGTTACCTATAAATAGATGCCCCTGGTCCCAGGCCATATAGTGCTGGTCTGCATGAATATTACCAGAAAAAGTACTGCCATCCGGCACCCCCGCGTTAATGTCAATCCAGGTGGCACCAGCATCTCCAGATTGCTTTAATGTTACACCGCCGGCATATAAAAAATTGAAATCACTCTGGCTGACCTCAAAAGCCATGCAATAGTCTTTGTACACATGCACCAGGTCGGTGCCGCTGTATTTATTAGCCCACGTACCGCTGCTACCCGAATACAATTTTATGTTACTGGTGGTGGAGTTAAAAGTTCCCGTTACATACCAGAGGTAAAATGAACGGTTATTGGCGAAATCAGCAGATACGCATATTTCCGCCCGCAGGCTACTAAAGGCATAATCACCTGTGCCTGCGTCGTTTTTTACAGTGGTCCATGAAGCGCCGTAATCGGCACTGGTATACACACGGCTGCTGGTGCAGGCAATAAGGTTTTGATTGCTGCTGTTTCTGCCCTTTTCTATATCCCAAAAACTACCCGATTGTTCTGTGGTAAAAGTTTGCCAGCCATCTTCCGTTTTTATAATGCCGCTGGTGGTAGCCGCCCACATGCGGTTGGGGTTGCTGTTATCCATTATCATTTTGCGAATGGTGCCATAACTAAAATTCGGAGGGACATCATCATAAAAATTGGTAGGTAACCAACTGTTGCCACCATCGGTACTTTTCATAATACCAATGCCGTTGGGAGTATTGCCAACGCCGGCATTTTTATCGCCGCTTACCAGGTAAAGTATGTTTCGGTTGGTGGGATGAATACAAAGATCAACGGCGCCAATATTTGGCAGACCATCCGTCAGGCAGGTCCAGGTGCCAACCAAACCGGTTGATTTATTAAAGGTGGTTTTCCATAAGCCTCCTCTTGGCGAGCCCACATACATAATGGCCGAACTGGCATTTGCAGCATCATTGGGATCGAGTTTTACAAACGTAACACGGCCTATCCCGGTGGCTTTTCCATCAGGGCTACGGGCGTTTCCCGGGCTTGCGTAATTCCATTCGGCCGTTTGTGGCGATATACTTGCAAAAGGTTGTACCTCGTTGTCTTTTACAAACTTTTTATAGGCATTCCAGTTATACAAATCACTGTTTACAATATTGCCTTCCGTATCAAGCCTGCTTTTATAAAACCACAACAATCTTGAAACCTGGTTAAAACCTGTTCCCTTTGTTTGGGTAAAACCAAGTGCTCTTTTTTCCCTGAAATAATCCTGGAAAGTATTTTTCCAGTCTTCGTATTTCAGGCTTTGAAGACCGTTGATTTTTTCAGCTACTTCCTGCGCACCAGACTGTGTGCTTTGCATGCATGTTATTAATAATAGAGCAAAGGGGGCTATCTTTTTCATTTGGGTAAAATTAGCGTTGGTAATGGCGTATGGTTTTGGCCGTAGCATACTACAGCAAAAATGTGACAAGCAATTGCCATGTTTTCACAATAAACATATACCGAATAGCAATAAGCTTAAAAATAATTGGCCATAAATGCTTTCACAAGTTAAGCAAGTGAACGGTTAGTGGTATTTATCAACTGGCTTGCAGCTATTGCTTTAATATTTAGCGGTTGCACTTGTGCCTGTTATTTTATTGATTCACTCGACGCTATCTGAAAAGTGTAAAGTGTTTATCCGGTTAATAAAGCGATTTAAAAGCTGTGTAAGCCGTTTAACAGTAATCATTGAACGGCAGATGAAAAATGGCTACTTTTCGCAAAATATTTATCATGAAAACGCTTGTTACACTTTGTGGTATACTCATGCTTATGAGCGCTTGCCGGATCGGTTTTAATTCAGTTCGTGGCAATGGCAATAAAATTACCCAAAGCAGAAATACTGACGACTTTAAAAAGGTAGAAGTTGGCGGGCCAATGGATGTAGAAATTACAATGGGCAATGATTATAAAGTTGATGTTGAAGCAGACGATAACCTGATGGCTTATATTATCGTTAAGAAAGAGGGCGATAAATTGGTTGTAAGATTGAAGGATAATGTAAATGCAGATTACGATGATGGTATGAAAGTAAAGATTGAAATGCCATTGCTGAATGCAGTTGAATTATCGGGAAGCGGGTCAATAAAAACGATTGGCCAGGTAAGTAATAATGGCAAAATAAGTATATCGATAGGCGGCAGCGGAAATGTAGATATGGATAATGTAAAAAGCCCTGTGATAGATGCTGCGATAGGAGGAAGTGGTAAAGCAACTGTTGCAGGCCAAACCCAAAAACTTGATGTAAGTATTGGCGGAAGTGGCGATTTTATAGCGCCGGATCTTAAGAGCGAGAACGCTAAAGTATCAATAGCCGGCAGTGGTAATGCAAAAATATTTGCAAGTATGGATCTTGATGTTTCAATTGTTGGAAGTGGGGATGTTATTTATTCGGGCTCACCGCGCATTTCAAAAAATGTGCTTGGCAGCGGATCTATCAGGGCAGCGCAATAATGGCGAAAAGTGAAAGGTGAAAGGTTGGCGAGTTGATAAGTTGACAAGAGAAACCAGTGAAAAAAGTATTCTACATAATCACTCACCACAGACTACTAACAACTCACCCTTACAAATTCACAAAACTTACCGTTATTTTTATATCCCTGTTACGGCCTTTGTCATCGGTGCAGGAGATTTTATTTTGACCTGCATCGGGGATAAAGAAAATCTTTTCTCTTGCCTGCGCGGCCTTATAAAAACGGTTGTTGATATACCAATATACTTTGCTTACATCACCACCTGCCTGGCATTGCAACAACAACGGCTCAGGCTTTGCCTTGCTGATATAATAGCTGGCGCCATTGTCAGGCGATTCGATCACGGGACCGGCTTCGTCAAATATTTTTTC
>JBKJNG010000271.1:0-3821 GCA_046596065.1 Phnomibacter sp.
GCCATGATGCCTGGACAGGGTTTATACAAAATAGTTTGAAGAACTTAATAAATACTGGCAAAGGGCAACCCAATCCAAAAGACGGCACCAACGAAATAAATGCTGAGAATATCAAAAAATGGAATCTCAGTACATCCCACTAATGCGTAATGGTTAAGTGCGCTCCTGGATTTGCATGTATGATCACTCCCGGTGAAAGGATAAGGCTCCGGCAAATGGCATTGCTTGTAATGGTAATGGTTCCCGTACTTAAAAATACATTTGTATTTTGATCAGGTACTGTACCGCAACTCCAGTTTAAAGAGTTTTCCCAGGCTGAACTAATGAGGCCGAGCCATGAATTTTTAAACCGGATAAGGTATTCGGGGCTCGATTGCTGTTCGCCATTTACAACGCAGCGGTATTTGTAGCCGTACCAGTCCGAAGGCATAGCGAATACATGTAAAGTATCAGCGTTGGCACCTGAATAATGCTGACCGTTTATTATGTTTTGATAGCCATTGCCCATATCTACCTGCCACTGGTAAGTGTAACCTGGTCCGGAAACTCCCGCAGCAAAAATGGTATCGCCGCCTATGCATTGCCCTTGCAGGGGCGGTGGCGGCAGAATAGCTTCATCGTTAATAACGAAAAGGCTTTTTTCGCTGGAACTGCCATCGTATGCAAACAGGAAAATTTTGCCGTTCTCTTTAAAGAGGAACTCCGGGGATGAGCCTAACGTGCCAGGGTTGATGTCAGCAAAAAAAGCCAGGTTTCCTGCAATGCCATCTGTGGTAAAAATCTCGTTACCATGTGCTGCATCAGAATTGGTGAAATAAATTTTCGACTCACCATAGAACAAGTCAGATGTATAATCCGGCATTTCACTGATAAAAACACTGCCTGCATTGGTTCCGTCAGTAGTCCAGATAAGATGCCTGTCCTGGCCATTTTGACTAGTATTCGTTTGAACCAATACCCTGCCTTTGAATGTCTTAGTATTAAATTTATTCATGCTATCCTGCAAGGAAGCAAAGATTCTTGCCGGTGGAAAAATCCAGATACTTTTTGAGGCGTTCCAGGGGGCGAAATCATTTAGCGTGAACAGCGTTTCGCCATCCGTGGCATGAAGATGCCCATTCCCGTCAGTATCGAGTGCTTCATATAACAGGTTATTTCCAACAATACTGGCGAAGCCGTTTGGCCTGTCGTTATCCAAAAGCTTTGTTCCAACCTTTGTTCCATCGGAAACATAAAGGCTTTCCTTACCTGCCATATCCGGAAACTTGAGGAACATTTTATTGTTGAAAACTTGGGGTGGCGTCGTGGTAGTCGCATCGTAGTAGAGAATATCCAGGTCAGCCTTATGTGTTCCCGCTTCAGTGCCGTCAGAAACAAACAATGGCGCCTGGTTATTGGCATCTACGCCTAAAAAGTATAGCTTATAGTTGTAGTTGGTAAGAAATGCCGGTGAGAAATATTTGCCGAAAATACCAAGGTAAGCTACTCGTTTAGTGCCAGCAGCAGTGCCATTGGTTTTCCAGAGTTCCAGCTCTGTTCTAAACATGGCAATGGTATGGTACCTGAAAAAAAACAATTCTCCCTGTAAGACTGCAAAAAACTCGCCGGTACTGTAAGCCGGCCCGGGCGTCATATCTGCCAGCAGGCCCGTTCCCGCTTCTGTACCGTCACTTATCCATGGTTCACTTCCATACCCGGGTGAGGAGGCATAGAAAAAAAGCCGGTTGTTAAATACGAACAAATTGAACGGGCTTGCAGAAACGGCGCCCGGGTTGATATCCTTTACCAGCTTTGTTCCCTGCACTGTTCCATCTGTTATCCATAATTCTTCGCCCAGGCCGTTTACTCCCACAAAGCATAGTTTGTTTGCCAACAAAACACATTTGGTATAAGGCACTTGTTTCACGTTGACAGCCAATGGCTTTGAAGCTTCCGGCGTACCATCAGTTACCCAAATGATCCCGGTGGTTTCTTCCCCAAACAATACAAGCGTTTTTCCTGAAGGATCTTTGGGCGGAATGTTTCCCATATGTACCAGCTTCACCTGATCAACCAGCTTTAAAACCTGCGATGAGGCCGTGAGGAAGATCAGGAAACATGAAAACAGGGTTAAGGCGGGTTTCATTTGCAAGGCTTTAAACCAAGGTAAAAATTAATGCATAAAGACGACAGCTATATTTAGAACTTTATCAGCCCTCCCCATTTTTAGGAGGTTTTCTCTTGCTGCTATCTTCAATAATATGTGCATTCAAAAATAGCAAAAGGAACCTGAAAATCTCATTTGCCTTCTTCCTGGCGGGAGTTTTTGATCACAGGTCAGGAAAAAAAACAAATACAGGAAAATGTAATAAATTTTAAAAAATTCAGATTAAAGCCAGGTCTGAGAAGGCCGGTTAAAATTTGTAAAAATTCCCGGTGTATTTGTTTCGTGGATATTTAACTTAGCAATCAGGCATTGTACGGCATATTGGCTTGCTGACACCTTCGTTTGTTTATGGATAAATCCAGCCTGGTTTACAAAACAGGTATCGGAGCAATTGGTAAAACAAAAGAAACTTATGAGGCCTTGCCATAGGTTAGGATCTAATAAATAAACGATGCATTAGCAAATATTAAAAAGACCAACTGGCTTAGAGGTAAAGGAAAGGATGGATTTATTTACCGTGCATGGATGAAAATAAGGGTATGGCAGAAAATCTTTTGCATCTTCAGCAGTTCAGGCACCCGGTAATATTTCATTTTTTCTTTCCAGCCCTTACAATCAGGCCTTTTAAAAAGTGGAAGTATTTTAAGTTTAATAGTCTTTATTGCCTGTTGAAAATAGCTGAAATCTTCTACACCCTGCTGCATCTTTTACAACAAATCAATCGTCATAGAGGTTGGAGGTTAGATTTGCATGATTTTTGACTTTGATATAAAAGTCTTTAATAAGTAACGCCTTTCCGCTGCATTTTAATAATTGGAACCAGTGTTGTTACCCCTTTTAAACAGACTGGAAACAGTAATTGGTGATAATAAAAGCCAACACCAACAAATAAACTTAACTGAAATGAAAAAATTAGAAGCCCAAAGCCTTACAGAGTGCTGTTATTCGTTGATAAAAAGCTTAATCCGTAACGGCAGCTTTCAACCTATTGGTAGCCCCCGTTATCATTTTTTACGTGTATTTACATGGCTGCTTTTACCGGGTTTGATTTTTCCTTTATTGCTTACGGCTCAAACACCACAAGGCAGCATTTCTGCAAATGGTCCATTTTGCGAAACAGGTTTAGGTGAGTTAACCTTAACAACAAGTGCCGGAACAGCGCCGTTTACTGTGGTATATAACGACGGCATAGCAGACAGAACTGCAACAGGGGTAGCAAGCGGAACCCCATTTTCAGTATTTACATCGCCTGTTACCAGCACCACCACTTATACACTTATTTCTGTGCTGGATGCAGGTGGATTTGCAAGAACTTCGGGTTTTACATTGGCATCAGCAACTATAACCGTAAAAGCCAATCCGGATTTGGCCGTAAGCACACCCGACAGCCAGAATATTTGTACAGGCAGTGCTTTAACGCCCGTTACATTAAGCAGCGCTACAGCCGGAGCTACTTTAAAATGGTCGCGATCGAATTTTGGCAATTTAACCGGTATGCCAAATAATGGCCTCAGTAACCCCATATCCGGAATTTTATACAATGCTACCGGTATTATAAGAACAACCGTTTTTACCGCAACAGCTACTAACAATGGTTGTACCACCAATAAATTTTTCGGAGTGCAGGTAAACCCACCAATTACTAACAACACAATTTTGGATTCTCATGTATCCG
>JBKJNG010000318.1:0-4388 GCA_046596065.1 Phnomibacter sp.
ACCTGCTCCATTGTATATGAAAGTGAGCCTATGGAAAAAAATGCGATGCAACAGCCTCCACGAGCGATCACCGATACTTTTTTAAGCTCGCGTGAAATGGTTATTAGCATTTTACAGGGTCTGGCAATTACAGCTGGCGTTTTATTTGTTTATCATTTGACGGTTCGAAATGGTGGAAGCGAAGAAAAAACCCGTGCAATGGTATTCAGCACTTTAATCTTCGCTAACATCATCCTGAGCTTTGTTAACCGGTCTTTTTTTTACAGCGTTTTTGAAAGTTTCAAAAACCGCAATCCTTTGCTCATTGGCATTACGTTTCTGGTATTAGGGCTGCTCACTATCATTCTTTACGTAGATCCAGTTTCCAGTTTTTTTAAAGTAACCAATTTGACGTTAGCAGAATTAGGAATCGGCATGTTGGTAGCATTAATTTCTGTCTTGTGGTTTGAAGGATATAAAGTAATGTTAAGAAGAAGGAAACAAATAGCTGACGAAACTCACTTTTTTTAATATCATTTGTTATCTATTTACCAAAAGAAAATTGGGAAATTTAAGAAATAAAGCGGGAAGGAATCGATGTGGCAGGAAAAGATGGGACCATCAAAAGGATCACTCCCCCGCCACTACCGAAAATTTTAAAAAAGCTCCTCAAATAATATAAATCTGAAAATGTTAGTGGTTCCAAAATACACCGATTCGAAATTAAACTACGGCAAAATTGTATCGGTACGGGGCAGCGTAATCGACGCATGCTTTGATCACCACTTACCGGCTGTTTTTACACTGTTATATGCAGGCGAACAGCGAGAAATTGCAATCGAGGTACTATCGCAACTGGATAATAGAACCGTGAGAGGCATTGCATTAACTCCTACCCAAGGCCTTGCACGCGGTATGCAAATAGAAACTGATGGCAATGAGTTAATGGTGCCTGTTGGAAAACGCACATTGGGCAGGATGTTTGATGTGTTTGGAAATACGATCGACAATTTAAATCCATTAACCGAAGGCGAAAAGCGGAATATCCATCAGGTTCCTCCGTCATTGGATAAGCGATCAATCCAATCGCAGGTATTTGAAACAGGTATAAAGGCTATAGATGTGTTGATACCACTCGAGCGGGGCGGCAAAGCTGGTTTATTCGGTGGAGCGGGTGTAGGTAAAACGGTGTTACTAACAGAAATGATCCACAACATGGTGGGACTGAATAATGGAGTGAGTATGTTTTGTGGTATTGGCGAACGCTGCCGTGAAGGCAATGAGCTCTATAATGCGATGAGGGATGCCGGATTGCTAAGTAACATGATCATGATGTTCGGGCAAATGAATGAGCCGCCAGGTGCCCGATTCCGTGTTGGTCACGCAGCTTTAACCATGGCTGAATATTTTAGGGATGATGAGCACAAAGACGTTTTATTATTGATTGACAACATCTTCCGATTTATTCAGGCTGGCATGGAAGTGTCCGGTTTAATGGGACAAATGCCATCGCGGCTTGGCTACCAGCCTACGCTGGAAACTGAATTATCAGCTTTAGAAGAACGAATTGCTAACACCAATACAGGGGCTATTACCTCTATACAGGCGGTGTATGTACCAGCAGATGACTTGACCGATCCTGCCGCTGTTCATGCGTTTTCTCACCTTTCGGCAACCATAGTGTTGTCGCGTGAAAGAGCCAGTGAAGGTCTTTATCCTTCCATTGACTTTCTTCAATCCAACTCAAAAATGGTTACACCCGGCATCATCGGCGACCGGCATTACCAGCTTGCTCAACAGATAAGGCAAACACTGGCGCAATATGAAGACCTAAAGGATATTATTTCTATGCTGGGCATGGAGCAGCTATCAACTGACGATAGACTTGTTGTGAATCGCGCCAGGCGCCTGGAGCGCTTCTTAACCCAGCCCTTTTCTGCTACCGAACAATTCAGTGGCGTAAAGGGCGAAGTGGTTAGCTTAAAAGATGCGCTGGATGGTTGCGAACGAATTTTGTCTGATGAATTCAAAGACGTGCCTGAGAATGCGTTTTACATGATAGGAAATATTGAAGGAGCACTGGAGAAGAAAAACACTAAAAATAGCAGCCCGGTTGCTGTAGAGCATCTGGTTAACCAATAGCAAAAAAACATGGACCTGAAGATCTTGCTTCCGTACAAAGTTTTTGCCGACATAAAAAATGTAAACAACATCGTTGCAGAAACAAGCGCAGGATCTTTCGGTTTTTTGCCGCAAAGACTGGATTGCGTTGCAGTATTGGTACCTGGTATTTTCACTTACGAAACGGATGAAGTGCATTATTTAGCTGTGGATGAAGGATTGTTCGTAAAATCCGGATCACAGGTTCTAGTTTCTGTGAGAAACGCTGTGGGTGGTGTTGAACTGGGTAAACTGGCCGATACAATAAAAAACGAATTTAAAAATGCGGACGTAAATGAAGAAAAGCTACGCCATATGGCTTCAAAGCTGGAAAGTGGTTTCCTTTCAAGGTTAAAGAAATTTCAACAAATATAAAAATGGCAAAGCCAGCAAACGATGACAACATTTTCGGCCGGATGATATCCGAAAAGGAAAACCGAAAACTAAAGGCGCTGAACGAAAGAAAAAGATCAGAATGGTTTGGTTTCGGCATGTTTGGAATGGTGGGCTGGTCGGTTACGGCACCAACATTGTTGAGTACAATTGGTGGAATTTGGCTGGATAAAAATTATCCGCAATCCTTTTCATGGACAATAACTTGTTTGATATCAGGTTTGGTACTCGGATGTGTAATAGCTTGGAATTGGGTAAATAGAGAAGATAAACATTGAAAACTACTTAATTATGATGGCTATAGCATTGGTAAGCGGATTGATATTAGGCGTGTTCTTTTTCGGAGGTTTGTGGCTTACTATAAAAATGCTTATAGGAACACCATACGCAGGATTATGGTTTTTGGCAAGCTCGCTTTTCCGAACTGCTATTGTTTTGACAGGGTTTTATTTTATGGTCCGGGGTAGCTTGATTGAATTACTGATAAGCGTTGCGGGATTTGTTGCAGCACGATTTTTGGTTCTGCGGATCACCAAGTCTTTTGAACAGCCCGCGGTCATAACTACAGAAAAAGGGGAATCATGAATTTAACGCCGGATCAGACCATTTTTTGGAGCCGTGGTTTTATCACGATCAACCTCACTCTAGTGACTACATGGGGTGTTATGCTATTTATGTTTATTGGCGCAAAGCTGATTACACGCAAGCTTAAAACCACGCATACAATTTCGCGTTGGCAGTGCATCCTCGAAATGATCGTTACAGGAATAAATGAGCAGATCAAAGAGGTTGGGTTGGATGATCCCGGAAGATATATTGGTTTCATAGGGACACTTTTTTTATTCATCGCTATGAGTAACTTTTGGATTGTGTTACCCTGGTATGAACCGCCAACCGGCTCGCTTTCTACCACCGCCGCACTAGCTATTGCCGTATTTTTGGCTGTTCCTTTTTTTGGAATCCAAAAGAGTGGCTTTTTTGCCTATCTGAAAACATACGTTGAACCAACTTTTATCATGCTTCCGTTCAATATCATCAGCGAATTTTCGAGAACATTGGCACTGGCAATCAGGTTATTTGGTAATATTATGAGCGGGGGAATGATCATAGCCATTTTATTAAGTATATCACCCCTCTTTATCCCTGTTGTATTGAAAGCACTTGGTTTGTTAACCGGCATGGTACAGGCTTATATTTTCAGCATTCTGGCTACAGTTTATATCGCCGCTGCTGTAAAAGAGAGTACTAAAAAGAATAAATTATTAGATCAAAAAAGCATTAATTAAAAAACAATAAAATGGATAATGTATCAACAATAGCAATCGCATCAATAGTAACGGCAGGTTTTACAACCAGTATTGGTTGTATGTTCCCCGCTTTAAGCGAGGGGAAGGCAGTAGCAACCGCTTTAAATTCGATCGCACAGCAACCGGACGCTTCGCCTACCATAACCAGGACGCTTTTTGTAGGCCTCGCCATGATCGAATCAACAGCAATTTATTGTTTCGTAGTTTCAATGATATTGATCTTCGCAAATCCGTTCTGGACTCACATCATCGCTAAATAACAATCAATGCAAATTAATTGGTTCACTGTAATAGCCCAGATCATCAATTTTTTGGTGTTGGTTTGGCTGATGAAAAGATATCTGTATAAGCCAATAATACAGGCTATTGATGAGCGTGAAAAAAAAATAGCTGCCGAACTTTCGAATGCGATAAGTAAAATGGCTGAGGCTAAAAAGCAGCAAGATGAGTTTCAAGAGAAAAATGAAGCATTTGACCACCATAAAAAGGCTCTGATGGAACAGGCAGAATCCATAGCTGAGGACGAGCGTCAAAAGTTATTGAACTCAG
>JBKJNG010000458.1:0-4787 GCA_046596065.1 Phnomibacter sp.
TACGTTAACTGACAGGCTGATATTGTTTATGTCAGTTATCGCTGAACCATCAATGCCAGCATTTGCTACATTATTAGAACCTGAAACAAACTGAGTTTTATTAACATAGAGTGTTACATTTTCTATATCCTTTGCATCAACCCCTGTAATAATTTTTTCTAATTTAAATGTTGCGTTTACTTTACCGCCGCCACCGCTGATCTGCGCATTTCTAATCATGTAAAACGGCGTAACATCCAGGTTAATGGTTGAATTCCCACCAACAGTAATTGAAAGTGTATCAGGGTTACCGGCTGCAGTCTTCTTCCATAAGAAAGGCCCCTGCCCATTTGGGATGATAAACTTATAGTCTCCATTAAAAAGTAAGGAGTGTAAAATACCGCTTTGATCAAACGTTCCGTCAATTGCTCCTATTTTACCAAAACCAGATTGATATAATTGGTAAGGAACGCGGTCATATTCAACATGAATACTATCTCCGTTGTACAAAAGCGCTGCTGTTAATTGTGAGCCGGGCGCATCGTAGTTATCCTTTTTACTACAGGATAAAAAGCCTGATATAAGTACAAGGAAACATATATAATGCAAGAATTTCATAATAATTATTTTATCAGGTTAATTTATTGATTCGGCTGTTTTACAATTGTTGGATTCGCCGCACGTACGTCATCTCCAATAAAAGAATAGTAATTTCCAAATTGAAAAAGATTAGAACCACTTACCGGCCCGGGCAATATTTCTCTAAACAACCATTTGCCATTATTTGCATTTCCCGGGTTGTAATATTTGTATGGATATAATCCCCATGGCTGTGTACTTCTTTGAGTGGCTTTCCCAATATTTGTTTTAAGGTCATTAAGGCTGGTGGGCGTACCATCCCACACCTTGTGTGCTATTCTCCAGCGTTTATAATCATACAAAACCTGTCCTTCAAATGCTAGTTCCACCCTGCGTTCGTGTATAACACGATCGAAAGTAATATCAGCTGCCGTTAATGGAGTAGTCAAACCAGCCCTGTCGCGAACCTGGTTCATATAGGTAGCTGCTTTTGCATTGTCTCCCAGTTCGAAAGCTGCTTCGGCTGCGTTCAGCAACACTTCAGCATAGCGATAGCGGATAAACGCAACGTCGCTGCCTCTGCCTCTTCTTCCGGAACCAATGGTTGGATCTAAATATTTGCGTATGTAAAAACCTGATTGTGACCTTAATTGCAATCCCGGTACCGGGCCATCTTTACCAACAACTTGTACTGGTACAGTGGTGCCGGGAAGTGTTTTTAAATTTACTGCATTATCACTTGTAAGAACAGATCCATCAGCAAGCACGTAACCAGCCCAAATATCTACCTCGCCGCTTTTAAAATAATCACCGGGAAGCAAAGCTGTACCTGCAAGGCGGGCGTCTCTTCCTGCAAAAATATCATGGCGGTCAGCATAGTAAACAGGATTTCCTGAACCATCTTTTGTATCAAGCGGTGCAAACGTATTGTCTAATTTTTCAAACTGTTCCAGCAGGTTTAAAGATGGATTTAAACGACCGGCATCATCGCCCTCATCTGAGTTTGAAAAGGGTTGATCATTGATGGTAAAACCATGTACTTTTCCACCGCCAGAGCCCGCTTTAAAATCTTCGATCCAGATAGATTCCTGGTTGTTACTGCTTTTATCTAAAAAGATAGCGGCGAAATTATCAGAAAGATTTGGCAACACTTTATAGAGCTTATAGGTGCCGGCATTTCCATTGATAATTTCCTCTGCAGCAGCTAAAGCACTTGTATAATATGCAGTTGCTTTGGATGCCGGTATGCCAACTTCATTTCCGGGTAATGACACCTGCGGCGTTGTTGCACCATATTTTGCAATAGATGCAGCATACAGTGCGGCCCTCGACTTCATGGCCAGCGCCGATGCCTTTGTAGCCCTCGATTTATCACCCCCTGAGGGCAGATCAGCATTTATGGCTTCAGCCTCGCTAATGATAAAATCATACACATCCGATTCTTTTGCTCTTGGTTTTTGAAGATAAGCCGGATCTCCCTTGAGATCATAGGTAAGTGATTGAAGAATCAGGGGAACCCCACCCATTCTTTTAACTAATTCAAAATAAAAATTTGCACGAAGAAATCTGCCTTCGGCTAAGAATCTTGCTTTGTCTGAAGGATTAAGCTTTGTAGATGCGCTATCCCTGGCGATAAACAGGTTCAGATCCCTGATATAGGAATAACTACCGAACCAATCTATGCCCCATTCACCATAGCCCCAGCCTGTTCTTTGTACAATAAAATAGCTGCCGTTTTCTGATGGGAAACTTTCGCTGAAATCGGCGAAGCTTCTCCAGCCATTGTCAAGTCCTGAAAAATCCATTTGCCTGTTATATAAATCTCCCAGGATGGACAGTACCAGAGTAGGATCGGAAAATGCGACTTCCTGGGGTATAATATCTTTCGGCGGGATATCTAAAAAATCACTATCACGCTTGCACCCCGCACTAAACATTAATGCCACGAATGATATAATTCCAAATAATTTTTTCATCGTTATTTTTTTATAAGTATTCATTTTATAATGAAAGATTAATACCCAGATTAATCACCCTGTTTTGTGGAAATCCTAATCCATTGTCATCAATAGTCTCCGGATCAACTCCAAATTCCTTCAGGTTATCAATAGAAAATAAATTGTATACATTAAAGTAGAACCGGGCTTTTTGTATTTTAACTCTGTCAACCCATGATTGAGGCAAAGCGTACCCAACCTCAAGCGTTCTGGCCCTGAATTGTTTTACATTATGCAGCCAGAAAGATGAATTTCTCTGACCATTTTTTTCGTAGTCACTATGTCCAAAGCCTGGATTAAATCTGTTTGCCGGATACTTACCAGCAACCCATGCGCTGTTTACATCAAATGGATCAACCCTGTGCCACCTGTCTTCAAAAATAGCGTTCAGATTTCCGTTATTCTGAAAGGCCCAGCGTGTTTCCCAGTTCTGATACCAGGAATATCCCGACGCTCCCGAGAAGTCCATGTGAAAATCAAGATTACTGATGCGCCCTCCTAGGGTAAACCCAATGTTTACTTGTGGCTGGCTGCCATAATTATAGCCAATCGGTCTTTCATCAAATTGATTAATAACACCGTCCTTGTTAAAATCCTCGTATTTCAGATCTCCCGGCAATAAAGTGCTGTTTCCTCTGCCATCAATATTTACAGGGTAATTGTTTATTTCCTCTACAGAAGTAAACTGACCGAGTACATTATAACCCCAGCTCTTGTTATTATAGCGCTGCTCATTGGCATTCCGGTATTTATCTAATGAATTAAAGAAAAGTGGATTATAAGAATCCAAAGATTTGGAACGCGTGAAGGATACATTACCACCCACATTATAGGTAAGTTTACCTATGCGGTTGTGGTAACCCAACGACATTTCCCCACCATACTGCGCATCGCTGTTTATATTTTCCCTGGGCAACCTGTAACCAAGTTCCAGTGGAATCAATACGTCATTTTTATCACCCAATAAGCCTGTACGTTTTCTATAGAAATAATCGAAAGTGAAATCCAGTTTACCATTTAAAAAAACTGCGTCAAGGCCTACGTCCGTAATCTTACTTTTTAACCACGTAATGTTAGTAGTTGGTATGCCTTTGTCTCTTGATACTGTAAGTGCATTACCATTAATGATGGCAACACCCTGGTTGTAGTTGTAACCAGGTAGGTAAGCATAAGGCGCAACGATGGGGCCATTTGGATTATCATCACCCAGTTCGCCGTAGGAGGCTCTCAGTTTTAAATCACTCAATACTTTTTTATCAATGATATTTTTAATAAAAGGCTCTTCCGTTATTCTCCATCCGCCGGAAACGCCGGGAAAATATCCTACACGATATCCAGGAGCAAATAAGTAAGATGCGTCTCTTCTAATCGAACCTTCCAGAAAATACTTGTTATTGAAAGCATACGTTAACCGACCAATATATCCCACCCTTGCCTGTTTATCGTCGCTGTCTTCGTACCTGTCGATGGTGGGAAAATAAACCAGCGGCAGGTTGTTGGAAACAGGATTTGCATGTAACCAGTTACGCTGGCGCCTGCTTGCTAATCTTTCTGCCACTACTGTTGCGCCAATGGTATGTTTTCCAAAATTCTTATTATAGTTCAGTTGCCCCTGTGCGGTGGTATTAATTTGTTTTATCTGTTCCCTTTCTCTCCATGGATTGGAACTTCCGCCTGACGGATTATAGGCTTCCGTTGCAGGGTCATACTTAAATCCGTTATAAGTATATTCATGGTTATTCAACAGGTAATCAGCCAAATAATAGGAATAGAGGAACCTGGCAGAAAGCCCTGGAATTGCAGCTACATCATAATCAACATGAAAATTAGTTTGCAGTACCCGCCAATCGTTGTGGTAAACACCGGCAATCTTTTTATTCAAATATGCGTAGTTAGATTCAATATGTCCAATGTCATTTAAATATGCGGGATTATCATTAGCGTAAGGCCTTTCCATTGGTGTATTTCTTAACACGGCAAATTTTGCCAGGAAGTAATCATCACCACCCGGTACACCGGGATTCTCACGGGTTTCAATTCTTCCGTTTACATCCAACCCAACTTTTAAGCCGGTAGCGAGTTTAGCGGTAATGTTCGACTGAATATTAGAGCGTTGGAACTTATACTCATTTCCCAATACAGAATTTTGATAAAAATTAGTTCCTGATACGTAATAATTTATTTTATCACTTCCACCACTAATGTTTACGTTAATTTGATTTTGGGGGGCAT
>JBKJNG010000460.1:0-3919 GCA_046596065.1 Phnomibacter sp.
GAAGAGCAGATGAAGACTGCCTACATTGATTATTCAATGTCGGTTATTGTTGGTCGTGCTTTACCCGATGTACGCGATGGTATGAAGCCTGTTCACCGCCGCGTTTTACATGCCATGAACGAATTAGGCCTTGATTATGGCAAGCCTTACAAGAAAAGTGCCCGTATTGTGGGTGAAGTAATGGGTAAATACCACCCGCATGGCGATAAATCGATTTATGATACCATGGTTCGTATGGCCCAGGAATGGAATATGCGTTACATGCTTGTTGATGGACAGGGAAACTTTGGTAACCAGGATGGTGATGATCCGGCAGCAATGCGTTACACTGAAGCACGTCTTCAGAAGCTTGCTGAATCAATGCTGAGTGATATCGATAAAGAAACCGTTGACTTTCAAAACAACTTTGACGATAGTTTGAAAGAGCCAACAGTACTTCCTACCCGTATACCAAATTTGCTGGTAAATGGCAGTAGCGGTATTGCCGTGGGAATGGCCACCAACATGATGCCTCACAACCTGAGTGAAGTAATTGATGGTTGTATTGCCTATATCGAAAACAAAGAAATTACAGCGGAAGAACTTATTAAATATGTAAAGGCACCAGACTTCCCGACAGCTGGTGTTATTCATGGGTTTGAAGGCATTCGCCAGGGATTTCTAACCGGCAGGGGAAGAGTTGTACTTCGCGGTAAAGCGTTGGTTGAGGCGGACGATAAAGGCCGTGATAAAATCATTATTACGGAAGTTCCTTACCAGGTTAACCGTGATATGCTAACTGATAAGATTGGGCAACTGGTAAATGAAAAAATTATTGAAGGCGTTTCTAACGTAAACAACGAATCGAACCTAAGAGAGGGAACCCGTATCGTTATTGACCTAAAGCGTGATGGCGTTCCGCAACTGATTATAAACCAGTTATACAAGTTAACTGAACTGCAAACTTCGTATGGAATCAACAATGTTGCCCTGGTAAGAGGCCGCCCAAGGACGTTAAACCTACGCGATCTTATCAGTGAATTTGTCATTTTCCGCCACGATGTGGTTGTAAGAAGAACCAAGTTTGAACTTCGTAAGGCAGAAGAGCGTGCACATATTTTGGAAGGTTACCTGATTGCGCTTGATCATCTTGATGAAGTAATTGCCCTAATCAGGAATTCAAGTACGCCGAATATTGCGCTTGAAGGCTTAATGACCAGTTTTGCCATGAGCGAAATCCAGGCTAAAGCAGTACTGGAATTACGTTTGCAGCGCTTAACCGGTATGGAACGCGACAAGATTCGTGAAGAGCATGCTGAAATCATGAAACAAATTGCCTTTTTGCAGAACATTTTGGCTGATGAAGGACTTCGCTTCCAGATTATAAAAGATGAATTATTAGAGGTAAAAACCAAGTTTGGTGATGTCCGTCGTACCGAAATTCAATACCTGGCGGATGAAATTAGCATGGCCGATCTTATTGAACAGGAAGATGTCGTTATTACCATCAGCAATCTTGGTTATATAAAAAGAACATCCGCAACTGATTTTCGTCAGCAACGCAGGGGAGGCAGGGGAGCAAAAGCCAGCAATACCAGGGATGAAGATTATATAGCCCACCTGTTTGTGGCAAATACCCATCATACCATGTTATTCTTTACCGAAAAAGGCAGGTTATACTGGTTGAAAGTTTATGAAATACCTGAAGGTGAGAAGAGCGGAAAAGGACGTGCTATCCAAAATATGATGCAGATGCCGCAGGATGATAAGGTGAGAGCCATTATTGATATTGCAAACCTGGAGGATAAGGAATTTATCCAAAATCATTTTATAGTGTTATGTACCAAAAAAGGTGTGATTAAGAAAACTCCTTTGGAAGACTTCAGTCGCCGGCGTGCAACAGGGGTTAATGCTATTACCATTTTGGAAGGCGATCAGTTACTAGAAGCTAAACTGACTGACGGAACAAGCGAAATAATGATGGCGCTGAAAAGCGGTCGGGCAATTCGTTTCCCGGAAGAGAAAGTCAGACCTACCGGAAGGGGCGCAATCGGTGTGGGAGGTATAGAAGTTGACGACGTGACGGATGAAGTTGTTGGCATGATTTGTTTAAGCAAAAGCGAGATAGAAACAGCTAATGTTTTAGTAGTAAGTGAAAAAGGGTTTGGAAAGAAAACACCTATTGATGAGTACCGTATTACCAACCGTGGAGGTAAAGGTGTTAAAACTATCAATGTAACTGAGAAGACGGGTAAACTAGTAGGAATTTTGGATGTCACAGACGAGAATGACCTAATGATTAGTTGCAGATCGGGTGTAACGATTCGTACAGGTATTGCCAGCATTCGTGAGGCTGGCCGTGCTACCCAAGGAGTTAAGCTTATTAAGATAAATGATACGGATTCAATAGCCGCTATTACCAAACTCGACAAATACGAGGAAGACGAATTGGAAATGGCTGTTGAAGAAGTTGTATTACCTGCAAATTCTGAAGATCTTGCTGTAGATGCGGCAGAGCCTTCTGCAGAAGATAGTAATACCTCGAACGAAGACAACCCTAATGAAACTGATACTGATAAATAGTTAAATAAGTTCTGTAAATAATTGTAAACCAACAAGTAAAATATGAAGAAAGTCATTTTATCTATTGTTACGATCGCTTGTACTGCGACTATGGCTATTGCCCAGAATTATGACGAGGTAAAAAACATGCTTTACCTGCGTAGTTACAAGAAAGCCAAAGAAGCACTTGATAAGAATTGGACCAATGCAAAGTTTGTTTCGAAGCCGGAAGCCTATATTTTAAAGGCAAACGTATTGGCCGGACTTTCAACTGATTCAAGTATGGCATCTGAATCAGGAAGTTTACGGGGCCAGGCAATGGAGGCGCTTAAAAAATACCGTGAGCTGGATCCTAAAATGACATTAGTTGTTGAACCGGGATCTCCTTATACAAGCGGTCCGATTACCATGTACGGCGGGTATTTTAACGACGGTATCAGTCACTATAAAGTGAAAGAATGGCCGGCTGCATTTGAAAGCTTTAAGTCAGCAGTTGAGCTTTCTGATTTATTAAGAGAATTTAAATTGGCTGATATTAAGCTGGATACCAACGGAATATTACTTGCCGGTGCTTCAGCGCAAAGCATGAAGAATGAAGATGTAGCAGAGCAGTATTTTATAAGGCTTGCTGATGCTAAAGTCGGCGGTACTGAAAACGAATTCCTTTACCAGTTTCTTGCAAGCAGAAGTCTTACAAAAGGAGATATGACCAGCTTTAATAAATACCTGGCGTTGGGTAAAGACCTGTATCCACAGAGCAAGTATTTTCAATATGATGAGCTGGACTATATTCTTGCAATAGATAATGAGACTGAAAAAATGAAATTACTTGATGAGAAGATAGCTGCCAATCCAGGTGATTTTAAGTTACAATCGGCATATGGTGAAATGCTTTTTGATCGCCTTAACCCAAAGGATACCAGCACGACGCTACCAGAAAATTATGCGGAAGTAGAATCGAAGATGATTGCATCTTTTACAAAAGCTACCGAATTGAAGCCGGAAAGTGGCCTCGCCATGTCTAACTTAGGCAACCACTTTATAAATAAGTCAAATAAACTAGGCAGAAGACTAGATTCAATACGTGCTGCAATCAGGGTAAAAAATACAGCTGTAAAAGCTGCTCCGGCAAAGCCAGGTGCAAAACCTGCACCAGGCAAAACTAGTCCTGAGGATGCGGCATTGAGAGATGAGATTACTAAACAGTACGATGAGGCTGGGGATAAAGCTCGTGAGTACTATGAAAAAGCTGTAGCGATTTACAGTAAACTTTCTACACCTACGTCATTAGAAAAACAGCAATACCGTAATGCGGTTAGTTACCTGATTGATCTTTCTTCAGAAAAAAAGAATAACAGCAAAGCAACGCCTGCGTTGT
>JBKJNG010000501.1:0-4092 GCA_046596065.1 Phnomibacter sp.
CTGATCTACAGTCTTACGATGTGGTTATTGTTTATTATTTTTTACTTCTTGTTTGTTTGATTTTTTTTTAACGGGCGGCGAAAGAAAACATTATAGGTTTATCCTGCTCCCTGAACCATCAGCCATGAACTATGAACTTCAATTCCTATTTTTGGCGCATGACTTTAAAACGAATAACTTTCCTGATAGCCGCCACATTTATAGTTGTTTCAGCCAGCGCACAAAAAGATATCAAGTGCCTTATTAAAACAAATATGGGTAATATTACTGTTGAGTTATATCCACAACAGGCTCCCATTACGGTCAATAATTTTTTGTTTTACGTTGACAAGCATTTGTACGACAGCAGTACATTTTTTCGTGTTTGTACGCCTGCCAATGAAGCAAGCAAATTAGTTCCAATACAAGTTATACAGGGTGGCGATATGCCCGATGCGAAACATGCCGCACCCATTGTTATGGAAAATACCGATAAAACCGCCTTGCGCCATAAAGACGGCACTATTTCCATGGCAAGGGATGAAGTAAATTCCGCTACCAGCGAATTCTTTATCTGCATTAATACGCAACCTTCTCTCGATCATGGCGGCACACGCAATGCCGATGGCCAGGGCTTTGCAGCTTTTGGAAAAGTAATAAAAGGAATGAAGGTGGTGAAGCAAATCCAGGAAAAACCGGAGAAAGATCAGCGCCTGCTTAACCCAGTAGTTATTTATAGTATCAGCAGGCTATAAATAATTATTAATGGATAGATAATCAATTTCGTTTACTCAGGAAAAGTATAACATTAGTTTGAATGATTTGTTGAGTGCAGTTGATCATAGCTGTAAAAGTCAAAAGTGAGTGACACAACGATGATCATTAGAATTAGTGTCGCTGGTCACCCAAAAAAAATTTCAGTACCCGGCACTGAGCCACTATTTAGCATAGGATTAATGCACCCGTATCTAAAGAATGGATTTGATTTATATCTCCAATAAAAAAATTCGTACCAAGGACTATGTGCCATGCGGTCTTTCATCCGGCAGCTTGAATGATAGCGGACCATTACCCACTATAAGAAAATAAATGAGCAATAACAATACCACTACCGACATCACAATTTGGCCATAAGGCTGCAGCAAATCGTGGTTGCTGTTTACAAAAAAAACGGCGCCCAGCATTACTGGTATTTGAATAATGCAAGCCGCCCTTGTAAACATACCCAGTACCAATGCCAGGCCACCAAGCAAGTGTGCAAAAACAACATAGTTGCCGGCCAGCATGTAAACAAAATCACCAAATTGTTTCCCGGTAATACCCATTATGCCAATAAGCCGGCTCATGTGCATCAAAAAGTCAATTCCTTTATACATGAGAAAAACGCCAAGCAAAATGCGAATAATATCAACCCAGCGGGGATGGTGCTTTTCGCCCCAATCCCCAATACGAAGCAAGAGATTCATACAGCGCAATTTTAAAATGAACAATCGCTAAAGTTACAACTATGCATGGGGTAAATGCAAGAAGAATCTTGCACCAGCATCCAAATGATTAATAAAATATTGGGGCCATTTTAAGCATATCGTTGTGCCAAGGATTTATTCCGTTGAATCGGTTTCGCCCGATTTTCCTGGCTCAACGGCACCGACATTATTTTGCACCTGCTGCGCATACAAGGATGGCAAAACGCCACATTCTTTTTCAAATGCCCTGGCAAAATTTTTCGGATTGTTAAAGCCAACTTCGTACGCTACTTCCGAAATATTCATCTTACCTTTTAGTAATAATTGCGTTGCTTTTTTCATGCGTATATCTCGAATAAATTCGATAGGTGTTTTACCAGTTACCGCAATCATTTTTATATAGAGTCCTACCCTGCTTAATTCTTATCCTTATGATACTGTTTCATTTTATTATCAACAGTTGTTTCAAAACTGAAGCGGATATGCTTTTTCTCAGCTATATCTGTAAACGAATAAGAGATGTCTTTAATAAAGGAAATTACATCGGCTTCAACTGAATTAAATTTAAATTCCTCCACTTCCAATCAATAAAAAGTCTTACAATTTCAATTCAATTGCGTTACTTAAAAGCTACAAACTCTAGTTTCCATATGCTACAATATGTATGGCTTTACCTTTAAAATAATGTGTTGTACCGTGGTGTACCAAAAATTCTTTTCTTGTTTTGGCATCGGAAAAAATAGGTTGCATAAACTGTTTTACTACTTCATCTTTTATAGTTGGCTTTTCACCAAAAGTAACAGCGTTTTTTACGTAAGTATGCAGTATGGCCTGGAAGGCATTGTTTGTTAATTGTGAAGTTGCGTAGAGATCTGTAGCAATAATACGATCGGCTGTAACAGCTATAAAACCCGCATAGCCGCTGTCAGAATTGCTAAATTTTTCAGTGAACCATTTAATATAACCTGAATCATCCAGCGATTGATTTTTTAAAACAACTTCAGGATATGCCCATGTTTCAGATTCCTGTTTGGATGCTTTAAACTGCCGGTCAATTTCCTGCCACACATGCGCCTGGTTTTTTTCAATGTCTATCGATTTTTTTATGTTGATATCTGCAGGTCTGAAATATCTGAATGGCTTTTCCTTTTTTGCCCAGCGACCTTTTTCTACACAATAAGATTTAAGGTAATAATCATCCTTTTCCGGCGGCAACAAAACGGTTTCACCGGAAGCCCTGTCCTGTTTACCACCGGTAATTACTTCTCCACTATTAATCAGGATATAATCTTTCGATTCGTTTTGTATTTTAAGCACTGCAACATCAGCGCCCACATTTGGTGGCAACTCCCGCACTTTGATCTTCTTCTGCTTCATGGCATCCGACAAGGTCATGATCTTTATACCTGGATCGATGGCCGCAGCGCCGGGGCCTGGCACATGATCATATCTTACCGGTATCAGCTTAAGCTTTTTATAGGTCCAGGCAGAGTCGTATTGCACTACCAATCCCGTATTTTCAAACTGCGCAAACAAACTATTGCCACAGCAATTAATGAAGAGAGTGGTTAAAAAGAATATTAGAAACTTGCACCCTTGCATATAAACAACTGCCGCCATCCTGTGACTGCAGCGCTGAAAATTAATATAAAAAAACAAGTAAGAAGAAAACCTTCTGAAAAAGACCGGACATGGTCAAAGGTTTAACATTGCCCACTTGCAATTTGCGGAGGTAAAAAACTAGTTGCGGACCGCACTAAAAACCCAAATACTTTTCAAGTTCGTCTTTTTCATCGGCGTTGTTCATCTTTTTTAATTCGCCTTTCATTGTAGTCTTATACATTGTGCAATATTTCATTACAGTATTGGCAGCATTTAATCTCATTATTTTATTGTTGGCTTTTTCTGATGGATTTTCTAAAATGTACATTGCCATACCAGCTAAATAAATCGTTATCATTTTATTATTGGCTTTTGAAATTTTACCCGCAGGCTCAGTGAGTGTGAAACTATAAATTGGCGATCCATTCATCCACCGATATAAAAACTTAGCAGCTTTTAGCTTTTGCCTACTGTCTTTTTAGATACGTGTTGCCAATAAATAATTGGCGGCACCAAGTGCAGCATTGTCAACTTCAGGGGTATAATCCTGCTTAACTTTTGCTTTGATAGTATCATAATCGGGGAATTGCCTTGCATGTAAAAATAAACAGGTAACGAGAAATCCAATAAACACAATAGGCTTTTTTATGCCAGGCGTTTGGGATACGATAAAAATATTTACAGGTAAACATATTCAAGTTAACGTTATGCTAAGTGCTATTTTGTTTTATTTCAAATAACGCTTTTTAAATTCCGAAGGGTTTTCACCGCTAATTTTCTTAAATAATTTATTGAAATAAGAAAGGCTCTCAAAGCCAACTTCATAACAGGCCTCGGAAATAGTTTTATTTTGCAACAGCAATGTTTTAGCTACCGTTAACCGGTATTGATTTACAAAATCAGTAAAGGTCATTTTTGTATGCTTTTTAAAATACCGACAGAACGCCGCAGTGCTTAAGTGCACCGTTGATGCCACTTTATTTACATCGGGTTTTTCGTTATAATTATCGTGTATGTATTCGTAAATAGTTCCCATCCTGATTTT
>JBKJNG010000582.1:0-6088 GCA_046596065.1 Phnomibacter sp.
GTTAATGGTATTAATTAAATTTGCCGCCTTTGACACTTGTAACCAATAAAGTGATTCGTCAGCTTCTTCCAGAACAATTTCAATTTTGTAAATAAAATCTGCTGTGGATTTTGCTCTGCATGCTGCCCTATAATTAGCTCCGACCGATCCTGCCGAACGGATTAACTGTTTCGCAGTTTCAAAGCCAGCGGCATTTTTTGGGAATAGAGAACAAAGTTTTATTACTTCGATATGAAATTGCATGGTCCTTTCCTGTAATTCGAACTTGGTCATTATCTGTGTCTTTATTGTGAATAGCAGTTTTTATAAGACAAACACTAATCGAGTGCTACAAAATTGATGCATCCCAAATCCCAATATCACCAAATCTTAATATCTCAAAATTATATTAAATCCATTCTTTCGGCTTCAAACAGGCCTGCCACAATTTATCTTCTTCGCTGCCGGGAACTGGTTTATAATCATATTCAAAGCGTGCCGTTGGCGGAAGACTCATCAATATGCTTTCGGTTCTGCCATTTGTTTTTAATCCAAACAAAGTACCACGATCGTGTACCAAATTAAATTCAACATAACGGCCTCTTCTTATTTCCTGCCAATGTTTGTGTTCTTCGTTATAAGGTGTATGTTTTCTTTTTTCAATAACCGGTATATATGAATCTATAAATGCATAACCTGCATCCTTCGCAAATTGCAACCAAAAATTTTCATCTTTAGTTGCATCTGCTCTTTTATAATCATAGAAAATACCACCAATGCCACGGCGTTCATTGTTACGATGTGTATTCACAAAATAATCATCGCAACTTTTTTTAAAGGAGGAGTAAAATGATGTATCATACTTATCGCAAACAGCTTTGTATGTCGCATGAAAAAGAACAACATCTTCTTCAAATAAATAATAAGGGGTAAGATCAGTTCCGCCACCAAACCAACGATCGATAACATCTCCTGTTTCATTGTATAATTCAAACATGCGGTAATTAAAATGTACTGTTGGTACAAATGGATTTAATGGATGAATAACAGAAGAGATACCGCAAGCAAACCAGGTATGTCCATCAATCTTCAATTGCGTGCGCATTGCATCAGTCACTTCACCATAAACAACTGATGTATTAACGCCGCCTTTTTCAAAAACATTACCGTTGGAAATCACTCTTGTTTTTCCACCGCCACCGCCTTCCCGTTCCCATTTCTCTTCAATAAAACCAGTCTTCCAGTCACAGGCTTCCAGCGACAAACAAATGTTGTCCTGCAGGTTGTGAATGAATTGTATGAATTGATCTTTGATGGACATCAGGTGAAAGGTGAAAAGTGAAAAAGTCAAAAGTGAAAAATGAAAAGCGACCTTCGACGCTGTATGTTAATTAATCAAATTTGAAATCATCGCGAAACAAGAATTAAGTATTTTGTTGAACGATTCCAATTGCTCCATGTTATAATAGTTTAAGTCAACTGCTGTTTCAAATGCTGCATCGAGTTCGACAACAGAGCCTCTTGCAATTTCGAAATATCTTTTCCTTTCAAGTTCAGATTTGCGTGAAGATCCTTCTGCTAAATTCAGTTTTACTGAAAGAGCAGCACGCCGTACCTGCTGAACCATATTGAATTTTTCCATGTCCGGCATTTGGTTCGATAAGCGGTAAACTTCTTTCACTAATTCGCGGGCATTATTATAAACAGCAAGGTTTTTGTGGTTTAGTTGAAGGAACATAATGTGAATTTTGAATGTAACATTAATATACTTTGCAATCATTTGACTTTTCACCTTTCTCTCTTCGCCCTTTCACCTTTCACGTTTCACCATTTCACTTTTTACGAAAGTTGCCAATTCTTCACTGCTTCTATAAACGCTTTTGCATTGTCAACACGCACATTTGGTAAAATGCCATGCCCGAGATTTACAATGTAGCGCTGTGCGCCAAATGAATCGATCATCTCTTTTGCTTCTTTCTGAATTTGCGGTATTGAGCCCAATAGATGTGCCGGATCATAATTGCCCTGCAAAGTAACATTTGGTCCCGCAAATTGCCTTGCTAAAGGTGGCTTAATGCACCAGTCAACGCCTAAACCATGGGCACCAGTCGCAGCCATTTCTTCTAATGCAAACCAGGCACCTTTCGCAAAAATAATTGTAGGACAGTCCTCTTTTACAGCAGCAACAATTTGCCGGATATAATGCAAACTGAATGTTTCAAAATCGGCAGGGCTTAATAATCCGCCCCAGCTATCAAATATTTGAACGGCATCAACTCCAGCTTTTATTTGTCCTTTTAAATAAGCGATGGTTGTATCCGTTATCATCTGTAATAATTGGTGTGCCAGTTCGGGCTGCTGGTAACAAAATGCTTTTGCTTCGTCAAAAGTTTTGCTGCCTTTTCCCTGTACCATGTAGCATAGTAATGTCCATGGTGCGCCCGCAAATCCAATTAACGGAACACGGTCATTAAGCATTTGTTTTGTAACCTTTATTGCGTTAAAAACATAGCTCAGTGTTTCATGCACATCTGGCACCCGAATACGATCTAAATCTTTTTGTGTATGAATGGGTGCAGGTAATGACGGGCCTTTTCCTTCTTCCATTAAAACTTCTAAACCCATGGCTTGTGGAACCACCAAAATATCAGAGAATAAAATGGCAGCATCCGTTCCAACTATATCAATTGGTTGAACAGTTATTTCTGCTGCCAATTCAGGTGTTTGCACCCTGGTAAAAAAATCATACTTGCGTTTCAACTCCATGTATTGCGGTAGAAATCTTCCAGCCTGACGCATCATCCATACCGGAGGACGTTGAACTTGTTCCCCTCTAAGCGCTTTTAATAATAGATCGTTCTGTAACATATATGATTTAAAATTTGTGAATTGTCATCTTGATGACTGTATTTGTATCCCATGTTAACTTATCAACTTATTACTTATCACCTGAACTCAACCAATCCACCGCCTGTCTCAATAATTCATCTTTAGCAGGTGTATAACTGATGACAATTTTATTGTTGATATAACTGCTGATCGTATTTGCTGTAGTTTCTCCGATGGCAAAAAAAACAGTTTCAGTAGCTGCTTTATTTGTTTTAAAAAAACTGTGTACTGCACTTGGACTAAAAAATAAAATGCCGTTATAGGCATCGGTTATTGCGTGTGTTGTTTCGATGGTATTGTAGGTAATAATTTCTTCCATTTCAATCCCTTGCTCCAGCAACTTTACTGGTAATTCATCCCTGCGCTGATCGCCGCAAAAAAATACAACCGGCATTTTATCATGCTGTATTTTTTCCCATTTAATTATTTCTTCAGCTAACTCAGTTGCATTTGAACCCGTTGCTAAAATGTTGTCATTCCCAAAATATTTTTCAACTAATTGACGGGTGGTATTTCCCATACAAAAAATTTTCCATGCAGGTACATTGTTATTAAGCTGATGCACAACGGCATCCACGGCATTCATGCTGGTGAAAATTATTGTTGATCGTTGTGCCGCAACTTCAGCAATTATTTTTTTTACTTCAGCAGTATCTATTGCAGCCGTATCAATAAAAGAAGTTGTATCCACTTGTATGCCTTTGGCCGCTGCTTCATTTATTAAAGCAACATTTACAGGTCTTGTACTAAGTATGTGGATGTTTTTATTTTGCATTCCTTATTTCATCTGCTATTGTTTGTCCGCCATTTTCTAACAATTCAGTGGCAGCAATAGTTCCGGCATACTCCCAATCTTTTAACGGAAATGATTTTTCAATGGCTGCATGTTGCGTTCCATTCAACGAAAAGATATTTCCTTTAAAAAGAATGCCGTCATTAACAACTGTTGCAAGTGCACTGATAGGCGTGGAGCAGCCACCCATTAAGGCTTTTAAAAAGTCCCGTTCGATTTTTGTAGCGGTTGCAGTATTATTATCATTCAATAGTTTACAGGCTTCCAATACATTATCATCGCCTGTTCTACACACAATCATAATTGCGCCTTGTGCCGGTGCGGGTAGCATCCATTCCAATACGACACTGGTTACCGGGCGAACATTAATTCTTTCTAAACCGGCCTGCGCAAAAATGGCGGCATGCCAGGGTTCAGTTTGTAATTTTTGAAGCCTTGTTATTACATTACCACGAAGGTTGAAAACCTGATGTTTTCTGAAACGGTGCAACCATTGTGCCTTGCGCCTGATGCTGCTGGTGGCAATGCTGAATTGGTTTTCGTTTACTGCTACGCCATTCTCCAGTTCATCAAAATGGTTGTATATATTTTGAGTTAATTCATCTTTAAAAACAATAAGATCGTTAACTGGGCCACGCGGAAGCACGGCTGACTGGCTGATTCCTTTCGGTAATTGCGTGGGCACATCTTTCATAGAATGAACGGCCACATCAATGCGGTTATTTAATAATGCCACATCGAGGCTGCGTGTAAAAACGCCCTGCACGCCCATGGCGTATAATGGCGTTGTAAGATCGATATCGCCCTCGCTTTTTATATAAACAAGTTCGGCTTCAAAGCCATGTGCCTGCAATTGCTGCTGTACCTGTTGCGCCTGCCAAACGGCAAGTCTGCTTTCTCTTGTTCCAATCCTGATCATGGTAAATTATGAAAGGGCATCCCGGCTAAGAAAATGATGGTAAGCCGTAATAAACTGGCAGCCTTTTTCTTTTTTAGTTTTCAGGTTATACACGAGTGTGCTAACTGTTTTGCGGATATGTTCATCGTTTTCAAGGCTGGCTGGTAAGCCTGTTTCCCAATCAACTGACATTTCACATTTTGAAGCGCTGCCAATACTAAGCAAACGCAGTTTTTCCTTTATATGCCTGATGGCAGGTGCATGCTGGTAAGTTTGCAGCCATTCACAAAATTGCATTTCAAAATCACTGATAATAGTTTCAGCTTTTGGTATTTCAAGGCAGCGTTTCGCAATGGTAGAAACGGTAATGGCAGAAATTTCATCTACGTTAACTACCCTGATATTGGGTAGCTCATTTACAGCTGCTTCCACATTTGAAGGTACCGAAAGGTCGATGATAATTTGTTGCGCAGTGCTGGCCGAAAAATGACTTGTCTTAATCACTGGCTCCATAGCATTGGTACAAACAAGTATTATATCAAAATCTTTTACGTTAGCAGAAAGCGCTTCAAATGCTAAAAAGGAAGCTCCTACTTCAGCCGCAAAATTTTCACCAAAAGCTGCGGTACGGTTCGTAATAGTTAAAGAACAATATGGCAGGTAGTGCCTGATGTTCTTGCAAACACTGCGGCCAAATTTTCCGCTGCCAACCAACAATATTCTTTTTGGGGATTTATCAGTATTTTTTTGCAACCATTCAATAGCTGCAAACGAAACCGAAACGGTGCCGGTGCTAAGCGCAGTTGTACTTCTTATTTTTTTAGATGCCTGGAATACAAAATTGATGGTGCGGTCCATGATGGGGCCGATCATGCCAAGCTGAAGCGCAAAAGTGTAAGCCTTTTTCAGCTGACCTTGTATTTCATAATCGCCAACAATTTGAGAATCAAGGCCGCAAGCCACTTGAAACAAATGCTGTAAAGCCAGGCTGCCCTGGTAGCGGTAGCTGTTTTCCATAAAGCTGGCCATATCGCCTTTGGTAAATTTGGTAAGCAGCCCGGCCAGTTCGCATGGGTGATGGGCGTAGCCGTAAATTTCAGTTCGGTTACAGGTACTTACCACGAATACACTATTCAGCCCAATTTCTTTTGCATGAAGCAGGATATCTGTATGAATGGCCTGATCAACCGAAAATGCACCCCGCACTTCTGCATTAGCACAGGTATGGTTAATACCGGCAACACAAAAACGGTTAATTATATGTTCAGCATGCAATTGCATAATCGGTGCAAATGTAACAGGCTGCCTATCAACAGCAGGATGATTATGGTCATAATACTGTAAAAAGAATTTTTTAAAGGCTAATTGACTTTAAAAAAGCTAATTGGAAGACTGCGGATGAATGAAATGAGAAACTGTTTATTTTATACGGACATTACTTGTACAAAACTGCCATAAAGTTTACAACACCTTATCTCCCGAAACCCATCCGGGTAGTTTTTTATATACCAATAGCCTAAGCCATTCCG
>JBKJNG010000642.1:0-6838 GCA_046596065.1 Phnomibacter sp.
GGTAGACGTCTTTTTAATATGCCGGCTAACACAAGACTAAAAAACATAATCCCTGAAGTGATAACACCTATCAAACTGGAGTATGAACTTTCACCAAATCCTTGGCGTAAGTCCCGCTGTACTACATAAACACCTGCTGGTATCATTGTTATCATAATTCCTGCAGAGATAAAAAGCCCAAGAAAACCCAAGGTTTGATGTGTTTTATATTTATTAAAGTGTATTAAAGATGTCTGAGTAAGAAATAAAAGGATCCATGTAAAAGCAAAAGCCCCATGGATATGGATTAATATCGGAGCTGAAAACCTATTTGTGGCAACTGGAATAATAAATGTCCTGGCGAAGCCTATTAGTACAGCAAAGAGTCCGACTATAGCGATAATAAGGAAGAATGAGGGCTTTTTAATACGCACAACATTATTCATATAAGTTGAGAATTTTTTTAAAAAATAGCAGTCAATGGAAAGGCTTTGTGATGCAGGCATGGGATTTATTGTTTGTCCGCCCGGTTAATGAAGCCAAATTAATATTTATTTGATGGAGAAAAGATATTTTGCCCGGTTGCGATTGTTAACGGCTGGTTTTAATGTTCTTCTTTATAATCATTCCATATTTCCAAAGTTCATCATAAATTGAAATAAATTTTTCCATGCCTGCATCACTAAGGCTTGTATTCATAAAAAGAATTACTCCAACTTGTTTTGTAATGTCGTAATACATATAAGTATTTACTCCGGGGTCTGCCCCCCAATGACCAATTTTGTTTCCACCTTCTTTTATTGCCCAAAAAATTCCCATATTATCTTTATCAATGTCGATATTTCCAGGCTTTTTTAAAGGAGTAAATTGTGGTGCAAGCATTTCCTCAACAGATTCCTTTTTTAAAATTCGTGTTTCATTATTTTCTCCTCCCTTTAAAATGCAGATTAAAAATTTCGATAAATCTGAAATAGATGTTCTTACTCCTCCATCAGGGTAAGTTGTCAGTCCATACAATTTAATAGTTGCAGTGGTATCACTTTGTTTAATGTAAAGTTTTGAATGATTTGCTAAATTAATTTCGGATAGAAACCATCCTGTATTAGTCATTAGTAGCGGCTTAAAAATTAACTGCTTGCTATATTCATTTAACTTTTTTCCTGTAACAGTTTCTATTATATACCCTGCTAATGCTGTTGCAATATTGGAATAGTTGTCGTGTATACCGGATTTATAATTTAAAAAATTTTCTTTCTTATAATACTTTCCTTTAGGATCAAAATAATTTTTTAAAAACTCACCTAAAGATTCGGGAGAATCCCCACCATAATAGTATGAACTATCATACAATGGAGATTGGTCTGTTATTCCAGAAGTATGAGTTGCAAGATGTCTTAATGTTATTATGTCTGCCGTGAAAAAAGGATTGCTTACTTTAAATGGAAGATATTTGTTTATGTCTTCATCAAGTGATAATTTTTTGTCTTCGAGAGCATGTATTAAGCAAACTCCCGTAATGGTCTTACTTATAGACCCAATATTCATAATTGTATTTGGCGTAAATAGGATTTTATTTTCTTTATCGGCATAACCATATCCATGAGTCCAAACCATAGCTTTGTTGACAATTATTGCAGCACTAAGCCCAACTATTCCTGATTCTTTCATCCTTTGGTTAATAAAGTTGTCAATATTTTGATTCTTGCTTTTTTGAGAGTAAGAAGCAATTGTTACAAAAAGGAGGAGTGATAAACTAAATTTCATTTCTTGTCTTGATGGTGATGCTGTCTGTTAAACTTGCCGCTAACATTTTTATTAGCGCAATTAATGTACTTGTAAGAATTTGTAACCGCTTTCAAATATTTATAAACGTTTTCAAACAAAATTTTCAGCATTAAAGCATTTACATCACCGAATTTGATTTGTAAGGTTTGATTAGTTGCCGAACAGAGATGCATAGTACAAGGGCTGCCGGATGCAGCTAAAGTAGCTGGCCAAGGCGGGGCTTTTGTGCGGGGGCGGCCACTACTTAGCAGCAGCCGGAACAATTCTCATTTCTATTCAAATGCTCCCGGCCCCAAAAACAAAAAACAAGGCATTACCCCGGTGCGGTGATCGAAAAAAAATGAATTTTTTACCGCCATTTTTTACCACTACTTTTTATACTTCACGGTTCTTGCATCATTGATCATTCCTTTCCAGTTAAGGCCAAAACCAAAATCATATTTGTTGCCTTCTGAATCAATATAACATTCCATATCGTGCGGCAAATCTTCTTTTTGTTCTTCCACTGTTTTCATATTTGCCGGCATCTGCAAAGGCAATAAACCAGCAGGCGCAAAGGCACCGGAAATAATATCAAGCAGTACCTGGTCCTGCACACCAAAACTGGCAATGATGGCGGAGACGGACGGCTCAAATTCCGCAACAATGGCTGGACTGGACAATGCCATCACCACTATAACGGGTTTTGCTGCCATGGCCGCTTTTGTATCAAGAATTGTTTTCAAATCGGTGATATTGGCGGCAGTAATGGTTTTGCCTTTGTACGAACGATTGGTATTGTTTGGGTCAACAACAGGATCGCCTGCGGCAATGCTTTGCGAACGGGCGTATTCTGCCATATAAGGCCCGTATTGCAGCGTAATGGGTACGTAGCCATTATTCTTTTCACGATCTGCTTTGCTGTAGCCTACACCACCTGCAGGGCCTTTTACAAATACCAGCGCTACATCTGCTTTGGACGGATCATCGGTTACACTTAAATACTTTTTCACTATTTCGAGATTAACAGGGTATTCCAATCTTTCAGGAGCGCTGTTTCCAAACCAATCGGTTGTAGCAGGTATTACACGCTTTGGAATATAAACAGTAGTGGTTTTAGTAAGAGGAAGCACAGCGGCTTTATTTTTTAAAAGGATCACCGATTTTAACTGTGCATCGTAACCAGCTTTCATAAAGCCGGGGTTACCTATTATTTTTTCCGATGCAAGCGGATCGAGGTAAGGGTTTTCGAAAAGGCCCACCTGGAAAATATTGCGCAGCAAGCGGAGTGCTGATGTTTCAAACCGCTTGCGCATAAATGCTTCGCCATGCTCCTTAACGCCCATCTGGTAGGCTTCGAGTATCGGTGCGGCTGCATTGTTACCGCCAAATTGGTCAACGCCGGCCATCAGTACTTTGTAGAGTCTTTCGGCTACCGACAATTTTTCTGTACCCCATGATTTACCAGCAAAAATATCAGGCGTTTTCCCCTCATCCGCTGTTACCAGCCAATCGGTACATACTACGCCGTCGTAGCCGTATTTGCCCCGCAATAAATCGGTGATGAGGTATTTGCTATAACCATTGCCTACATTTTCCCCATTTTTTTTATCCTGGTTAAACGAAATGGTATAGTATGGCATTACGGCCGCCGCCATTTTTGTTTTACCGGAAAGTTTAAACGCGCCATTGGTGAAAGGGAGCAGGTGCTGCTCAAAGTTATTTCCTGGGTAAACCGCAAACTTGCCATAAGCGAAATGGGCATCCCTCCCGCTTTCTTCGGGACCGCCGCCGGGCCAATGTTTTACCATGGTATTTACGCTGGTATAGCCCCAGCCATTTTTAATTTCCGCGGCGCCCATCGAAGTTTGAAAACCATCAATATACGCTCTCGCCATATCGGTGGCCAATGCGGGGTCTTCGCCAAACGTGCCGTTTATACGACTCCAGCGTGGCTCGGTGCCCAAATCTACCTGCGGAGAAAGGGCGGTTGCAATGCCCAATGCACGATATTCCTTCGCGGCAATGGCTCCAAATTTCTGCTCCAGTTCCGGATCAAATGTGGCGGCCATACCCAATTGCTCGGGCCACATGGAAATTTGCCCGCCCGCGCCCGCATTATACTCTGTGCTGGCAACGGCGGTATGCCTTGGATCGGAACTATTATTGGCAGGTATTCCCAAACCCAGGCCTTCAGTAAACGCCTGTATGTTATTGTTCCATTCCGCGGCAATTTTCGGACTTTTAACACGGGTGATCAGTACATGCCGCAGGTTGTCATCGGCAAGAAACTTTTTTTGCTGGTCAGAAAGGGCGGATGCCGGCGCACCGCTTTCGGGAAATGGTTTGCCGTCGTAAGTACCCGCTCCTAAACCTTTTCCGTTTGCCGGAATTGCCTGGTGACCGCTGTACAGCATCATGCCGGCAATTTGTTCAACCGTCATTTTAGTGGCGAGGTCTTTTGCCCGTTCTGTTACGTCCAGTCGCCAGTCTTCGTATTTATCAAGCTTTCCATTTTTATTAAGATCCTTAAAGTGTAAACCACCGATGGTGAGAATATTTACACCCGAAGCAGGAGCATAACCTAGTACAGGCCCGTTTGGATTAGCAACCGTTTTAAAATTCAACGCATCGGTTTGCTGTGCATGGCTTTGGGCAACAAAAATTGAAACGAAAACAAAAGGCAGGCTGCATTTGCAGGTACGGCAAAGAAGATAAGCAATCATATAAAAAATTCTTGGGTAGCAATGTAGGGAATAGAAATTAAAACGTGAATGCTTAATCATTGCCGGGAAAAGTAAAAAGATCAGAAGCCAAATCAACGTGCTGTGATTTCGTGTTCTGGCTGGTGTTTTATCTTTCAAGCATTTCTTTAATTCTTTTCTGTAAGCACCGTGCACACCGGCCGGGGCATGAATAGCGTCCGCTACTTGAGACAATGCCAGGTTCATAGGAACGAATATGCAGCAACTTATAGCGGTCGTAAAATATTTAATGTCACTGTTTCCAAAACATGGTCGTTCCCAAAAACTCTTGCATAAAGACTTTGCAAAGCGGCTAAAAAAGGAATACGTTCGTCGCCTGTAAGTACAGTTTTGCCATTGGGTAAATTAAATACAGTTTTTACTCCATGCGCATGAAAAAGATTATGCGCCATTGGTGAAAGGGAGCAAAGCTGTTCAAAGTTATTTCCGGGTAAGCTTATTAAGAAGACGGCAAACCCGATATCGTGAAAGTTGCAGAAATAAAAAATGAACACAGTTTTAAAAACTGTGTTCATTTTAAACCAGGTAATAATATTTGAATAATATTACTTGTAAAATAATTGCTTAAAAAAAGAAGTCGTAAAAGTCTAAAGCTCTACTTAGGCATTAATACTGCATCAATTACATGAATAACGCCATTAGTTGCTGCAAGGTCAGTTGCAGTTACAGTTGCTTTACCACCTTTTTCATCTGTCAACACAACCTTTCCCATTACAACTTCGGCAGTTAATTCGCCCCCTGCCACTGTTGTTAAAACAACTTTACCGCCCCCTTTTTCAATAGCAGCTAAAACCGCTTTTGCATCCAGGTTTCCTGCAACAACATGATAGGTTAATATACCAGCAAGTGCAGCTTTGTTTTCCGGCTTCAATAAATTGTCAACAGTGCCAGCAGGGAGTTTTGCAAAAGCACCATTGGTAGGTGCAAATACGGTAAACGGTCCATCGCTTTTTAACGTAGTTACAAGGTCTGCAGCTTTTACTGCGGCAACAAGTGTGGTGTGTGCTTTGGAGCCGGCGGCTATATCCACAATGTCTTTTTTTGTTTGCGCCATTGCGTTAATGGACAGTAATGCTGCTGCAACAAAAAAATGCAACGTTTTTAATTGATTTCATAATTGTTTTTTAATTTTTAAAATGTGAAAAGAATAATGCTTTCATAAGTAGTATGTAATATGTTTTTACATAATAATGAATAACATTGTATCACACAGTGTGTTCAGGATATTGAAGAAGTCTTTGTTAATTATTCCGTAATAAAAAACAGTGTAGGAATATTTGTATTTTTTATTCTTTCTTTCCTTCTTCTTCAGGAAGCAAATCTTCAATAATAGGTTTAACTGCATTCATAAATGTCATTTTTTTACCTGCATCAATCCTGTCGTCTATAAAAAGTTTACCAATGAAACGCATCATTTCCGCCCTTGGCCCACCTTCTTCTTTTTCCACAAATTTTGTGGTGCTCATAGTGTTGAACTCTCTTACTGTAGCAATGATGAATACAAGAAAAAGTACAATAATTACACTCGTTAAAACGATGATATCCGTATTGTTTTCCATGATAGATTATTGATTTTTCTTTATATTAAAAAAGATGAGCAAGCCCATAATAGTTGGAGGCCACAACCCAATGAAGATGGCCCGGTTGGGGTCTTTCAGTATTACATAATAATATTCTGATACAAAAATCAGGATAACCACCATTGCTACGATTAATAATTCTGACGCCTTGAATTTCTTGAACATTGAGTAAAATTTTATTTTAAAATAATTTTCTGGTAATCTTAATTTTCTACAGGTTTTACTTGCCGAATTCTGTTGTACATGTCGTGCATAATTTGCATGTGTGGTGCGGTAAGCACAGCAAGACCTAAAAAAAGGTAACCCACTATGGCATTGCTGCTGACAAACATGAACCCTGTTAAACCAAATAAGCCTATCCCGCCAATCGCCAGCATACTGTACTGTACTATTTGACGGGTAATTATTTTTTTGGGATAGGCATTTTCCTTTTGCAGATAATTAATGATATTATTAAGCGATAAAACAGAATGCCATACAACAAAGTAGAACGTAAAACCAAGGAGCATCGGCAGTTTGAAAAGGATGAACAAAATGATTGCAAAGCGGATTAAAAACTGTCCTTCATCATTAGTACCGGTATTGCTGTTCCGGAGAAAATAAATAAAGGTTGATGTGAAAAATAATATTCCTGAAAGGGAAATAACTTTGTAGCGGTTTACATCAAGCCAGTAAATAAAAACAGCATTTTCCTTACCTGCATTAAATTGTTCTAACAAAGGTTTCACATCCTCAAAATGATGCAGCAGG
>JBKJNG010000645.1:0-5709 GCA_046596065.1 Phnomibacter sp.
TTGTTATTTCCAACCAGTTGGGTGGTATGAGTAAGGATACATGGGTATTATCGCCTGAACCTGAAAAACCGGTATTAACAAGGAAAGCGTTAGGGAATGGCAAGGCCATCAATAGCGGTGTACTTCCCAGCCATACTGCCGTAAATCTTTTTTGAGTGGGCCGGTATGTTGAAAGGTTTTTGGGTAACGCCCGCTTTTTGAGAACCATTATACAATTTGTTGCTGAGGGCAACCGTCTTGTTTCGGAAAACGAAGTGCTTACAGAAATTAAATTACTGCAGGCGCTTACACAGTATAGTTTCACTTACCCTGGTTTTTTATCGGGGGAGCCAGGTTTTAGTTTTGATGATCCATGGCCCGAATTGCGATCGGTGATGATGGACATCGATAGGCCGGGAAGCCTCTTCTTCAATTTTAATTTATTTAGCCGGGCTGTATATGCTGTTCGCGACCCGTGGAGTACCGATACATGGCGGGTATTGCGCAGCATGGAAGACGAGTGTGGCGGTATAACAGATAAAGCTTCCGTCAGCCATATCCGGATGCAAAATATCCTTGATAATGTTATTACAGCAGTGGTTGCCTTTATTGGCTTAAACCGCGAGAGCATTTCCCGGGAACAGGGTTGGATGATGATGGATATTGGCCGAAAAATTGAGCAATGCCTGCTGCTCATAAGTATGATTCGGGCAACGCTGGTGTTTAAGACCGAGGACCAGGTGGCTTATAATTTAATGGAAGCAGTTTTAAAAAGCCATGAAAGCCTTGTTAACTATCGCTACAAATACAAGGCGCATATCCAGTTGCCGTTGGTTCTTGATTTGCTTTTATTCGATCCCACCAACCCAAGGTCGCTCATCTTCCAGGTAGAAAGATTAAAAGCTTACATGGATGTTTTACCAAAAAATGTAGGTTCAAAAAAACTGGTGGGACACGAAAGGCTGGTGTTTGAAGCGTATACAATGTTACGCTTAAGCGATAAAGATGAACTGTGCAATGCCGACACTAAAACGGGAGAATACATTAAGCTTGAAGAAATGCTGGAACAGTTATATGGTATGTTATCGGCCGTTCCGGTATCCATCAGCAAAACGTATTTTAAACATGCGCAGGAACCCAAGCAATTGTTTATAACAGAAAGTGTTTGATGTGGTGAGATGAGTAATGGGTGTAAACAATGATTTGGATGGGTCAGGTTAAGCTTAGCAAGCAGTGAACTTGTCGAACAATTGTGGAAGCCCGGAAGCTATTGTTATCAAGTCTGAACAGGCCGCAGTCTCAAACACAATTGCATCCGCTTCGCCTCTATTTTAGCAGGTATGGGCTTGAGTTGAGTCTTCCGATAGCTATTGGAACCCTTCAACAGTTACAGCTGTATTGTACAAGCCTCCAACATCATAACTATAATGATCATTGGTTATTAGAAAGTAGTAAGCAACAAACAACAGGATACAAGGAATAATAAAAAAGAATGAACTATCAAATCACACATACAACGGCGTACACTTACAAACAGTCTGTTAGCCTTTGCCACAACATAGCAAGGTTAATGCCCCGCAATACTTATAACCAGGTTTGTAAAAGTGTTTCGGTGATTATTTCGCCACAGCCTGATGTTATCAATGAGTATGAAGATTTTTTCGGCAACAAGGTTATGTACTTTGCCATACAGGAAGAACATGAAAAACTGACCGTTACTGTTTCATCCGAAATAACAAGACTTCCCCTTTCAAAAGCGTTAAATGCCCACGCCAATAACGCATGGGAAGGAATAAGGCAAATGATTTTACAGCCTTCGCCGGAGAATTTTGAAGCCAGGCAGTTTATTGCACAAACGCAAATGACAACAGGGAACGATGAAATAGAGGCTTTTGCCCGGCACTCCTTTACTTCCGGCCGGCCGTTGTTTGAAGCCGCAATGGACCTTACCCATCGTATTTATAAAGAGTTTGATTTTAAACCTGGTTTCTCCACAATTGCCACTCCCGTTGACGAAATTATGGCTGAGCGAAAAGGTGTTTGCCAGGATTTTGCACACCTCGCTATTGCTTGTCTGCGTTCAATTGGTTTAGCGGCCCGTTATGTTAGCGGTTACATTGAAACGGTGTCGCCGCCGGGTGTTACAAAACTTACGGGTGTTGATGCATCTCACGCCTGGTTTTCTGTTTATGTTTCGGGCGCTGGTTGGCTCGATTTTGATCCCACAAACAACCAGGTGCCCGACCTGCAGCACATTACAATTGGCTGGGGCCGCGACTATGCTGATGTAACGCCATTGAAAGGTGTAATTCTAAGTAGCGGTCCGCATAAGCTGGATGTAAGTGTTGATGTGAAGCGGGTAAATAATTAATAGTCATTAGGTCATTCGTCAATCAGGCAATATGTTTAAGAAGGATTTAGTATTGAAAATTCCCAATTCAATGTTCGTTAGTTAAGGTGCTCTATTTAATTGCCCTGCCCTTCAGGGCGTTGATTGAAAGGACTTATTTGCTTTATTGGCTTTAGCCAAACAATTATTTTCCGCTAAAGCCGTATTTGTTATTATAATTCTTTATCCCGTCCGGGGCAATTAAAATCTTTAACTAAATGACATTGCATTCCCAATTGCTGATCTCTAATTCTTAAATTCCCCGCCATCTTTGCCCAGTGAATCAATTGAATCATTTAGTCGTTATAGGAGGTGGAGCGGCCGGGTATTTTTGCGCAGTAAATGCAGCCCGTTTAAATCCACTGCTACAGGTTACCATTGTTGAAAGGTCTGCACGGGTTTTACAAAAAGTAAAAGTGAGTGGAGGTGGCAGGTGTAATGTTACCCATGCCTGTTTCGAAATTTCGAAAATGACCCGGCGTTATCCCCGCGGCGAAAAATTTCTTAAGAAAGCATTTCATCATTTTTTTACTACAGATACCATTCGATGGTTTGAAGAACGTGGTGTAATGCTGAAAACCGAAGATGATGGCCGAATGTTTCCTGCGACGGATTTATCACAAACAATTATTGACTGCCTGCTTGCTGAAGCTAATAAATATGGTGTAAAACTCAGGTTGAATGCAATTGTAAAAAGCATTGATTATCAAAATAGTAAATGGAATATCGAATGTTCTGCAGGCGATAAAATGCAGGCTGATTATTTGTGTATTGCCAGCGGTGGTTTTGCCAAAACCGATCAGTTTTCATGGATCACAAAGCCAACCGGGCATACAGTTGCAAGCCCGGTTCCTTCCCTGTTCACTTTCAATTTGCCTAATCACCCCATTAGAAAACTAATGGGCGTTACGGCCCTGAATGCACGAGTAAAAATTGCAGGTTCCAGATTACTTACAGAAGGGCCTGTACTTATTACTCATTGGGGTTTGAGTGGCCCTGGCGTTCTAAAAATGAGTGCGTTTGCAGCCCGCGAACTGGCCGATAAAAATTATAATTATACAGTTATCATTAATTGGTTGCCTGATTTTAACGAGAATACCCTTCGCGAAAAAGTATTGCAGCACCGGCAGTTAAAAGGAAATCAGAAATTGATCAACACAGAATGGATCGGTTTGCCGCAACGCCTATGGGAATTCCTATTGGTACAATCCGGTATTGACCTGGAAAGTCGCTGGGCTGACTTGCCCGCCGCTGAACAAAATAAGCTTATCAAAAATCTTTGTGGCTACGAAATGCAGGCCAATGGTAAAACAACATTTAAGGAAGAGTTTGTTACAGCCGGTGGAATCAGCCTTAATGAAATTGATGTAAACTCCATGGCAAGTAAGCTAAAACCTCAATTATATTTTGCTGGTGAAATAGTAGATATAGATGGTATAACCGGTGGCTACAATTTTCAGAATGCCTGGACAACCGGTTTTATTGCTGCCAAAGCAATTGCATCACAACATGGAAGTAAACAACCTGTTTAAAGCTGGTAATTTTCATAGTTTTCGAAATAGTTATATTACTGAATACCACAATAGCGCAGATAATACTTGCTATTTTGCGTATGCATCTTGGTTACTTAAACGACTGATGTTGCTATATTATAATCTAAAAAATCTGTTTATTATTTACCAGTTGTGAAACTTTAGTACCGTCTGCTTGCTTGTGCATCAGTTGATTGAATTACATTTGACGCTCTCTCCGCATAACGATCAATTTCCATAAAGAACACTTAACATGGGTACGATTAAAGAAAGATTTCATCAGAAGGCAATAGCCGCAAGTGCAGAAATTAAAACATTGCTTGCCGAACATGGGGATAAGAAAATAGGGGAGGTTAACCTGTCGCAGATTTACCTGGGAATGCGTGGCATTACAGGTTTGGTAACCGAAACTTCTTTGCTTGATGCACAGGATGGTATTAGGTTTAGAGGCTACTCTATACCCGATCTCCAGGAAAAACTTCCAAAAGCAGAAAACGGTGAAGAGCCCTTGCCTGAAGGCCTTTTTTTATTGATGCTGCTTGGTGAATTGCCATCTGCTGCAGATGTAGAAGCACTTACTAATACCTGGCAACGACGCAGCCATGTTCCTAACCATGTGTTCAAAGCCATTGATGCATTGCCTTTGAACACGCACCCAATGACCATGTATGTTACTGGTGTAATGGCATTACAAACAGAAAGTAATTTTGCAAAGGCTTATTCAAATGGTCTTAATAAAAAGAATTACTGGGATGCCGTTTTCGATGATTCAATGGACCTGATAGCAAGGCTTCCCCGCATTGCTGCCTATATCTACCGTAGAAAGTACCGTAACGATGAACATATTAATCCCAATGGCTTATTAGACTGGTCGGGTAACCTTGCACATATGCTTGGTTATGAAGAGGAGAGTTTTAAGGAATTAATGCGCCTTTACATGACCATTCATGCTGATCATGAAGGTGGTAATGTAAGCGCACATACAACACATTTGGTGGGTTCTGCACTTAGCGATCCTTACCTGGCCTATGCTGCCGGCATGAACGGTCTCGCCGGTCCGCTGCACGGTCTTGCTAACCAGGAAGTGATTAAATGGATATTCGAAATGCAGATTAAATTGAAAACCGATTTACCTGCACGTGAACAAATTGCTGAATATGTTCAGGAAACGCTTAAGGCCGGAAAAGTAGTGCCGGGTTATGGCCACGCAGTGCTGCGCAAAACTGATCCGAGGTTTGAAGCGCAAATGGAATTTGGCAAGAAGTTTATGCCACAGGATAAACTTTGCAGGACCGTTTGGAATATTTATGAAGTGGTGCCACCAATTTTGCAGGGAATGGGCAAAATAAAAAATCCATGGCCGAATGTGGATGCGCATAGCGGCGCGTTATTAGTGCATTTCGGTATGAAGGAGTATGAATTCTACACTGTGTTGTTTGCAGTAAGCCGTTCGCTGGGTGTGCTTGCTAGTCTTTGCTGGGATCGTGCACTTGGGTTTGCTTTAGAGCGCCCAAAAAGTGTTACTACAGAACTGGTAAAAAGCTGGCTGAAAGGCGAAGGAGAAATTTGGGGAGATTGATGTGGCGAATGGCAAATGTTAGTTGTGAATTCGATTTCACGTTTTACATTTCATGATTCACCCCTGGATGAAATATAAAAACTTATTTAAAAAGTCCCTGCAATTAAGCGGGGACTTTTTAATCTTACCAAAGCGGCTTTCCCTGGTAGTAATCCAATACTTTGGTTCTCAAAAGATATTCATAACCTGAAATGATCAGGTTGATATTAGCACGGTCCAAACTGTTTTTT
>JBKJNG010000051.1:0-5355 GCA_046596065.1 Phnomibacter sp.
TAAACGTTTTGCCAGCATGGTTTTACCGGCGCCGGGAGGCCCGATCAGGATAGCATTATGACCACCGGCAGCCGCAATTTCCAAAGCCCGCTTTATATTTTCCTGGCCTTTAACATCACAAAAATCAATTTCGTATTCATACTGTGCGTTGTAAAATTCCTCGCGGGTATTTACAATAGTTGCGGGTATAATATTAACGCCTTCAATAAAATCAACTACTTCGCTTAAATGTTGTACGCCATACACTTCAAGGTTGTTTACAATGGCGGCTTCACGGGCGTTTTGTTTTGGAATAATAAGGCCTTTAAAACCCTCTTTCCTGGCTTGTATGGCAATTGGCAATGCGCCTTTAATGGGCCGAAGCTCACCATCAAGGCTTAGTTCGCCCATAATCACATATTCTTTCAAAGCATCGGCATTTGTTATTTGTTCGCTTGCGCCTAGCACGCCAATAGCAATTGGCAGGTCGAATGCGGTGCCGCTTTTGCGAATATCAGCCGGAGCGAGATTTACCACCGCACGGGTACGGGGCATACGGTATCCATTGCTTTTCAGGGCGCTTTCCACACGTTGCATACTTTCTTTAACGGCGCTATCCGGCAGACCAACAATTACAGAACCCGGTAATCCCTGGTTATTTACATCTACCTCAATAGTAATGGTAATGGCTTCAACTCCAAATACAGCGCTGCCAAAGGTTTTTACTAGCATATTTTAAAAACGGGTTTTGCGTAAGCCACGTGTAAAGTTTGCTAAACTAATTGGATTAAGTATGGTAAGATATAAAACACCGGTAAAATATATAAGCTGCTACCTTTCAGGGCTGCTGTTGTTTATTGTGTGCAGAGTTAAAACCGTGAACGACAAGTTGCCGATACCCGGTTACCAGTTTCCAGTGGTTACCTGTATAATATGGTTGGCCAACAGGTAACCGGTAACCGGCAACATTTGTAATTTAATAGTATGCAACCTGTTTTAAAAAGCATTATCATAATCATTCACTAATAAAAAAACAGGTCAGGGCTTTTACCTGCTGACATAATTATATTTACGGTTGAATAAAATTATTTTATATGGACATTATCATTCAATCTCTGGGCTTTAATGCTGGCGAATCATTAGAAACATTTATTAAAGAAAAAGTGAAAACGCTTAAATCGGACACCATTGTAAGAGCGAATGTTACGCTTTTGCTTGGCCCGTCATCCAGCCCCGAAAACAACTATTGCGAGATAAGATTAGAAGTACCCGGTAACGATCATTTTGTAAAAAAGCAAAGCCAGTACTTTGAAACTTCGGTTAGTGAATGTGTAGATGTTTTGACCCAGATGATTAAAAAGACAAGAGATAAAGACATTGCCCGCCGGCACGTAGAGGCGCTGAAAAATTCAGAACGCGGCCTTAGAAGCCAATGATGTAGAAACAGAACCTGAACTGGAAGATGTAGTTAGATAACGCAGCTTGTTATATTTACAAAAACGCAATTAAACTTGGTGGTTTAATTGCGTTTTTTTTATTGCCATGATGGTTTAGAAATTTATGATGGATTCCATTTTATTTTTTCATTAATGGGCGTGGATCTTGTAAATGGTGGCTGTTTATCCGAATAGCCAAAATATAAAATGCCCATTACAAAGTCGGCTTCATTAAGCGATAAGAAATCTTTCATGGCAACATGTTGCGCCATGCCGCCGCTTCCCCAGTAGGTTGCTATTTCCAGTGCAGTTGCACCCAGCAGCATATTTTGAACTGCGCTGGCCACAGCGGCCTTTTCTTCCCAGGTATGAATTTTAGGCAGTCTGCCCCTTTGCATAATCGCGATAATTATATGCGATGCTTTATCGCCCATGTGCAGCAACTTATCGTATTTAGCTGTTTCAAATTTTTCGGCCGATGTATTGGCTTTATAAAGCAATGCATGCTGTTTGCAAAAATCAACAACTTTATCCCCGCTGTAAACCACAAAACGCCATGGTTCGGTAAGTCCATGTGTTGGGGCATAATTGGCCAATTCCAAAATCGCCTGTATTTGTTCGTCGGCAATTTTCCTGCCATTCATTTGTGGTGGCTTGGTAGTTCTTCTGCTGCTTATTAAGCTTTTAATGTTGGCAAAACTTTCATTCATGCCGTAAAATTATGGATTGGTTTATTTGCAGATTCCCTAAAATGGGTTTCGGCATTTTGAAAGTAACAGAAAAAAAACGAGGTTCTTTTGCATCTAAATCAAAACCATGCGTACAAACCTTTCCATAATAAAATTCATTATTATTTTAATACTGTTATCAGTCACAATATCCCTGTATGCACAAACAGGAATCCTTAAAGGAACCGTTACAACCAGTAATGGTAAAGTCAGCGCCTTATGTAAATATTTCCATTAAAGAAACAGGCAAAGGCACTGCTTCAAGCTAAGAAGGGTTCTCTTTAATTGGAGGTATAATAGCCGGTATTATACCGTAACTGGTTCGTTTACAGGATTAATAACCCGGTACTATTTCGACCTGTCATTCTGATGCGTTTAGTCCAGTAGTTGGCGTTGTTTATCAGCCATTAAAATCGCTTTCATTATTCGCAAGTTATATCAACAATTTCCCGGTAAATACGGATCGTGATATTTACGACCAGGCATTAAAACCGTCTATCATAAACCAATATGAAGCGGGCGAAAAAACCGATTTGTATAATCGTCTTTTATCAGTAAATCTTACGCTTTATCAGCACAGTGAATGATAATTTTGCACAGACAGCTTTAATACTTGCCGATGGCATCGCTAATGGCAATACAACTATTAAAAAACTGGCAGGTGAAGTAACAAGTAAAGGTGTTGAATTAAACATTGCTACAAAATGATTATATGGCTTTAGTATGCTTGTATGTTATAAATGCATCGATATACGCTTTACAAAAAGCAATACCTATAGATTGAATGATCGCCAAAGCTACAATCCGGCGCATACTGCCAATGCAAACTTGTGCTAACCATTTAATGCAAAATCATCTTTGCGTGGCGTAATGTCGCAGTAGGTTCTTACTATGTAGGCGACAGGGTAGCTGTTCGTAACACACTGTAACTAGCCCAAACCAGTACATACAGGCAGTATTTTCGGTTGGCCCTCAAAAATCACAGCTTTTATAGTATGCTTGGGGTTGGTTTTACTGTTACGGTAACCATTATGTGGATAAACAGCACAAGGAATAAAAATGCGGGAGGTTTCTAAAAACGCTGTAAATAATAGCAACGAAGCGTATGCATAAACAGTAAGAAGTATTTATCCTCATTAACATTATGAATTGAATTTAAAGGTTGCTCATTGGGTTTTAACCCTTACTTTTGCCAAGTCAATTTGAGTTTCGCATCAGTTAAGGAAAAACGATCATTCTGCTACGCATCTTTCTGCCAATAGTTAGTCTTCTTTCCATCTGTGTTTTTCTCAGATCATTTTTTTTATTTAAACCAACAGGTAAATGAACATTTACGTTTCTAACTTAAGTTTCGCCGTTCAAGACGAAGACTTAAAAGATTTTTTTGCAGAGTACGGAGAAGTAACTTCTGCTAAAGTTATTATGGACAAAACTACTAACCGCAGCCGTGGTTTTGGTTTTGTTGAAATGCCAAACGATGCCGATGGCCAAAAAGCTATTGATGGATTGGATGGTGCTTCTGCGGACGGTCGCACAATGCGTGTAACCGTTGCTAAACCACGTGAAGAAAGGCCAAGTGGCGGTGGTGGATCTAATGGTCCCCGTCGTTCATTCAGCAACAGTAATTCAGGTGGCGGCGGCAACCGTTGGTAATCTTTTCCAACTCTTTCAGCAGGAATGCTGATTAAAAGGAGTGCCGGACCGGTGCTCCTTTTTTTATGCCCATACATGAGCAGAAGGTTTCTATCTTTCTCTGCATAACATGTACAATTCGTCAGTAGGCGTTTAATCTGCCTTCACATTTGAGTTAATGACACTGAGTAAACGATATAAAGTATCGTGTAACTATTATTAACCAGGTTATTAAAATATATTGTAAAGCGTTTTGCTGTTGTTTTCATAATGCTTTTTACTGGAGATTGAAATGTAATCGGCCTATTTTCAACAGGTCTTTCAACCGCCTGTTTTACCCGTGATGCCATTAGCGATGGCATGTTTTTACCGTTTAATTAAACATTTACGCCATTCCGGCAACCGCATTTTGATTGGCATTAATATTGAGTACTAAAGCGTTCCGGTACATTTTAATATAAGCACCTTAAGGGTGCCAAATTGACTAAAGAAGATTCATGATTACAAATTTTATGTTACAAGGCGAGGATGAAATGGACTTTATGCCAATCATCCCTATGAATGAAGAAGAAAGTGACGCCGATAAAGACATGGTTTACCCGGATACAATTCCTGTATTGCCCCTTCGTAATACTGTGTTATTTCCAGGTGTTGTTATACCAATAACTGTTGGCCGCGATAAGAGTATAAAAGCTGTTGGCGATGCATATAAAACAAATAAACTGATTGCTGTTCTGGCGCAAAGAGACAGCAGCATCGAAGATCCTGTTGCTACTGATTTGGTGGCGGTTGGTACAGTTGCCCGTATTATAAAGCTCATAAAAATGCCCGATGGAGGCACCACTGTTATTTTACAGGGTAAACGCAGGTTTAGCTTGCTCGAAATGATTACTGACGACCCTTATTTTAAGGCAAGAGTAGCTTACCTGCAGGAAGGAGAAGTGCCTGCCGACCAGGATTTTGAAGCTTACGTTGGCAGTATTAAAGAAATGGCTTCCCAGATCATCCATCTGTCTCCAAATATCCCGAGTGAAGCAGCCATTATTTTAAAAAATATAGAGAACGCGTCTTTCCTGATCCATTTTGTTTCGGGCAATATGAATACCGACCTGAAAGAAAAGCAGGCCATTCTTGAAATGAATGATATACGGATGCGGGCCGAAGAACTTACCCGCCTGCTAAACCGCGACCTGCAGTTTGCACAGCTTAAAGACCAGGTTACCAATAAAACCCGTACAGAAATAGATAAACAGCAGCGTGACTATTTTTTACAGCAGCAACTAAAAAGCATTAAAGAAGAATTAGGCAGTGATAACGTTGCTGAAATTCATGAGATGCGCAAAAAGGGGGAAGCTAAAAAATGGCCCCAATCCGCTAAAAATGCTTTTAACACTGGTATTGAAAAGTTGGAACGCATGCACCCCAGCACGCCCGATTACAGCGTGGTGTATAATCATCTTGACCTGTTACTCGATTTGCCATGGGATGAAGTGACCGAAGATAAATACGACCTGAAGAAAGCCAAGCAGGTCGTATTTATCTTTGGTCACTTCATCCCATGGCAAATCGAGTAACAGGTC
>JBKJNG010000177.1:0-3674 GCA_046596065.1 Phnomibacter sp.
GGTGACTGAAAATTTTATCATCAATAGTAACTAACTGACCCTTTTCGAAACCAAGCGCTACTTGTTTTGTTTCGTGCGCAGTTACCTGTGTAGGCCATGCAGATTCGGGCAACATTCCATTGCTGTTTAGTGTTTCTTTACCACCAACGCTGGTACCCCATAACCCTTTGTTGACGGAATAAGCAGCTTTCTCAAAATTCATCTCAACCCCTTTCAGCTTCAGATAAGTAATTTCCTGTTCGCGGCTCAATTTTAAATCACGAATAGGCGTAATTATTTCAACTCCGGGTATCATGATATGAAAAACCATATCGAACCTTACCTGGTCGTTGCCCGCGCCGGTGCTGCCATGCGCTACCGCTTTTACGTTTAGTTTTTTTGCATGTTCGGCAATGTGCAATGCCTGCACCAAACGCTCGGCACTAACACTTAAAGGATACGTATTATTTTTTAAAACATTACCAAACACCAGGTATTTAATAATACGATCGTAATAACTATTCACCGCATCAACCGAAGTATGTGTTTTAACACCCAGCTTGTATGCATGCGCTTCTATTTTGCTTAATTCCTCCTTTGAAAAACCACCCGTGTTTACAATAATGCTATGCACTTCGCGGCCCAGGTCTTCGAAATGTTTTACACAAAAAGTTGTATCTAATCCTCCGCTAAAACCAAGCACTACTGCATTATCGCTGATTGTGTTTTCAGAGGCGATTCCGGCATTATTATTTTCAACTGTTGTCATTTATTATGCGGCTATTTTATTTGTCCATCGGGCATTTGCCAGATTAGTATTACAATGATCAATTACTATTTTTTAACCCAGGAAAAAACTCAGTAATGAAAAGTTTTTTGTTTTAGAAGCATTTGGCTGATCACCGTTCTGATCTGTTTTTTTACCAAATAGTTTTAGCATAGCGGTTTGCTTTAAACGCAGAAGCCGCTCATACACTTTGCTATGCTTCTCAAAAAACTCTTTTGTTTCCTCCGGTTCATAATGATCTTTCGGATCGTATAACATAGCTGTGCACATACAGTTCTTACGTTCTTTACTCATGAGTATTTCGTAATTGACACAGCTTTTGCAAGCAGCCCAGAACAATTCATCCTGTGTAAGCTCACCATACGTTACAGGTTCATAGCCCAACTCGCTGTTTATTTTCATAACGGCAAGGCCGGTAGTTAATCCGAAGATTTTTGCCTCCGGATATTTTGTTCTGCTGAGTGCGAATATTTTTTTCTTGATAAGTTTTGCCAAACCCGCTTTTCTAAATTGCGGGGCTACTATTAAACCGCTATTGGCAACATACTCACCCTGCCATGTTTCTATATAACAGAAACCAGCCCAAATACCATCGGCACTAAAAGCAATTACAGCTTTGCCTTCAAGCATTTTTTGCTTTACATATTCTGGCGAACGTTTGGCAATACCTGTGCCACGTGCTTTGGCACTTGACTCATATTCATCGCAAATAATTTTTGCGAAATCGAGGTGTGTGGTGTTTGCAACCGTTATGGTGAAGTCGTCGTTTTTCATAATTGATATGATAAACAAGCTTGATTAAAAGATATAAGAATAATATGACAGCGCCCCGGCGCAGCCGATAAAATATTGGGGATATAGTATGGTACCCTGGGGTATCAACGTCGCACCACTATGGGATAGAGGCGTACAAAAAAACCTGGCCTGCAAGGCACAGTAAAAAACCCACGCTTGTTAAAAGCGTGCATCACTTCGTAAGAAGAGAGTGATAGGTATGAGTTTTTTGACATTGCTTAATTACTAAATCTTAATTTATCTGATTAGAGGGTGTAAATAAAAACAATTATTCACAAAACGACCATGGAAAAATCTAACCAAACAGCCCCTACTTTAAAATTTATGAAAACATATAAATATTGTTTCAGTGAAAGAAACTGAAATTGCCAGTTCAGCAGAATAACATAAACCCAATTTTACCTATAAAAAAAGAGCTATTACCAGCTCCTGATTATAATTTCAAATAGAAGGTTTTAAACATTGATTGCAACGCCGTGGATGGCTGCAGCTATTTCTTTTATAAGGGCTGGATCTTTTTCAATGGCATTGCCAACCACAATAACATCTGCACCGGCTTTACAATTGCGGTAAGCTTTTTCGGGATCAGTAATGCCACCACCAATAATAAGCGGCGCTTCAATTACCTGGCTAACCTTCTCAATCATGCTTTCGGTAATTGGGTGTCGGGCACCACTGCCTGCATCCATGTAAATCAGTTTCATACCCAGCATTTCGCCAGCCATGGCGGTACACATGGCAATCTCATTTTTATCTCTTGGAATGGGAGCGGCATTGCTTATATAAGAAACCGTAGTGGGGGCGCCGCCATCAATAACCATGTAACCGGTCGGCATTATCTCAAGTCCACTTTTCTTAACAAACGGTGCGCTGATAACGTGTTGCCCAATCAGTAATTCGGGATTTCTTCCGCTTATGAGGCTCAGGTACAATAGTGCATCGGCGTATTTGCTTACCTGCGATGGGCTACCCGGAAAAAGTATAACAGGAATGGTACAGTTGGTTTTGATATACTGTACCACCTCGTCGAGATGGCTGCTGATCACCAGGCTTCCCCCAACCAAAAAGTAATCAACACGGGCAGTAAGGCTGAGTTGTATCAATTCATCCAACTTGGCCTCATCCACCTTGTCAGGATCAATCAATACAGCAAAACCTTTCTTATCAGCCTTTTTACGTTCAGTAAATATGTCGTATAGCCTGTGCTTCATTAGGTGTGGTATACGGCAAAAATGCAATAATTTTTGGGGAATGGGGACTCCGTTTTCAATTTTTTGCTGATAAATGCTATTATAATTTGGTTTTCAACTAATCTCAATGCTATAAAACACCAGTTATCTTAAACTAATAATGGATGAACTTCATAAGAAAAATAGCTTTTGGATGCTTCCTCAATATGGTTCTCTTCCAATGGTACAATTTTTTAACTTTCATCAAAAACATCTTACATGACAAAAGCATTTGGAAGGGAAGAAGGTCTGAACAAACTGAAAAAGATGATAGAAAGCATCGGAATCTGCATGTTCATTACAAAAATTAATAATGTTAACCATGTAAGGCCAATGGCTACCGCCAAAGTTGAAGACAATGGCAATCTTTGGTTCTTTACAAAATTAAGTTCGCTAAAAATTGATGAATTAAAAAGCAACAGCGAGGTTCAGTTACTGTACAGCCATCCTGGTTTGGACAGTTACCTCGACGTAATTGGCTACGCTTTTATTGAAACCAGCCGTGATAAAATGAAAGAATTTTGGTCGCCGCTGATTAAAGCATGGTTTCCCGATGGTATCGATGATCCTGAAATCTGTTTGCTGCGAGTTGAGGTAGACAGTGCCTATTTTTGGGATAGCGGCACCAATAAAATGGTTTCTTTCTTTAAAATGATAGTTGCTGCCGTAACAGGTACACAGGTTGCTGAAGGAGAACAGGGTAATTTAGTTCATTGACAAGCTATTTTTTTCGATTGCACCAAATAAATCTTTAAAAAATGAACCAACAACAAAGCATTGGCGGCAATAACCAGCAAAAGGGACTGCCAGAAAACAGGAATCAGCAAACTAAGCCAGGGCAAGAAAAACAAATATCGGGTCAACCTGCTGCTCCTAACGATCAG
>JBKJNG010000461.1:0-2709 GCA_046596065.1 Phnomibacter sp.
CATATCGAAACCATTATTAGGACTCCAGTGCCAAAACAATTTATTTTGATTGTTTGTGTGCCAGTTCCAGTTTGCTGCACCCCACATTTGGCTGATGCGATTTCTCAAATACACTTCACGCGGATTCTTAGCGTTGAAGTATTCTCTTGCACACAAAAAACCCATTAGCAGGTAAGAAGTTTCTACAATATCAGCACCATCATCCAGCCTGTCGAAGGGAATCGTTTTGCCCGTTCTGCCATTCATAAAATGCGGGTAAATACCATGATAGCAATCTGCTTTAATCAAAAAATCAGCGATCTTAATCAATCTTCTCACAGCGGTATCTCTTCCTACCCAGCCCCTTTTTACCGCTACAATTGTACTCATAATACCAAAGCCTGTACCGCCAATAGCACCTGCATCGGGACCAAATTCCGTATGACTAAAATTCGGTTCATCCCATGCTTCGTTTATGTAATCCCAATAATGTTCGGCTTTAACGGTATTGCTTCTTTCCAATGCCAAACCGCTAACAGGGTGCGCTCCATTCCAAAAGAAACGAAAGGTCTGGCGCTGTACAACATCCAGCAAAGCAGAATCACTTAACCCTTTAATAATTCCAACAGGTTTTATGGCATTGGGATAACCATCAGGTTGCACCTTTTTCTGCGCAAACATGGTTAAGGAAAAATACATACCAAACACAAAGAGTGTAATCGTTTTTTTCATTATGGCGTATTTATTATCAGAGACAAATTATCAAGAAGCTACCTATTCCCGGCTATCTTATTTTTTGGTGTTAGACTTTAGCTGGTCGATTTTTTTAAACCCCCATTTGGAATTGATGAGACATTTTATCTGCGTGTTATCTATCTTTTTTGCTTTCACTCTTTAATTTATTTAAGCCATTTTGCACATCGGTATCACTCATAAATAATTTCCAGATCAAACCCGTTCTGTAATTTTCAATCATTACTGTCATGGGCGCCTGGTTAAGCCCCATGTATATTTCCGAACACCAGTTATTTGTTGGATCAAAAGAATCTCTGAACCCATATTCTCCCCATAAAAATTTACCGTAGTTGTAATAATAATTCTTTAATGCTTTCATTGCTTCCTTTGGCATATATGGAAATGAACTAATGGCGCCGGTTGGTGTTATTTTTCCATGATCCTGTTGCAGCACCGGTTCATCAGGATAATAAGTAACAGGTCCATCGCTTGCCGTTAGCCCCCAGGCGCTGTCGCCATATCCTTTAAAATGTTTGGGATTCTGTACACAATACCGGTAATTTATTTTTGCAATGTTTTGATTATTGGTGAAATAGTTAGTGTACTTATCTGTGATAAAATGCGGATCGTAACCGAGATAAGAATAATGCGTAAAGAAAAGCGGGCCGCCATTAGATACTCCTACGTCAAGTTTGACTCCAAAATAGTTATTGCCATTTGTATACATGGAACCTTCCTTTGTGCCACCCCAACTAGAACGGTATTGCTGACCGGTACTATCCTGGTTGGCCCAGCCAGTATAATACATACTTGCATCAACGCCATGCGTTGGCGATGCAATAGCCAGCAGGTAAGTAACCATCGTTTCATTCCATCCAATCAAATTATGATTGATGATCCAGCCCTGGTCCGGTGACCAATGCCAGTATAAAAATTTACTATCGGGATAATGTTTGTACCAGCTCCATTCAACTTTATTCCAGATGGACGTGATCTTTTCCCGAATCATATTTTCATCGGCATCATCGTTCTTAAAATATGCTTTGGCAGCCAATAAGCCCTGCATTAAAAAAGATGTTTCTACAAGATCACCACCGTTATCCTGCTTTCCGAAAAAAACTTCCACTTTTCCTGTAGGTCCATCTATAAAATGCGGGTACACACCATGAAATGTTTCTGCGTTTTCCAAAAAAGAAACAATCTTTTTAAAACGTTCAACTGATTGCGCTCTTGTGATAAATTTTCTTTCAGTACCTGCAATTAGTGCCATCATTCCAAAGCCCGAAGCACCTGCGGCAATCATGCTATAGCGTCCTGAAATATTTTCTTTTGCAAGACCACTATTGCTTTCTGCCCCTTCCCAATAATAGCGAAACGTTGCTTCCTGCACCATGGTAAGCAATTCATCATCTGTCATTGGTTTTGTTTGTGCTGCCACAATGTTTGAAAAGGGTGATGCTTCGTAATTGTAATTCAACAAAGCAATTTTGTAAAAGAATTTTTTACCTGTTACGCCCGTATAATCAGCATAGCGGTTAATAGATGCTGTTTGTATACCAACCGGCTTAAATAATTTACCGTCATCAGAACGATAAACTTCAACAGATTTTACATGATCGCTTGTGATAGCAGACCATGTTATGTCGACATGTTTTGCATAGCCGACAGCATTAGTTACAACCGGCGCATCTAAATCAGAAGCAGTATTTCCCGATGATAAAAATTCAATATCATCAATACAAAGCGAATGCCTGTTGCCATCTTCGCCGGCTTGAGAAAACACAATACCTATAATATTGGTTGGGTCGGAAAAATCTATTCCATGAAATTTTTCCAGAGGTGTCACACTCCTTGCCCAGCTATTCATTTTACCCGCGGACAAATTAACTTTATCAGAAAGACTACTATCTTTTTTCATTAGTTGAACAGAAGGTAATGAGGCAACCGGTGTATTTGATGAAGCGATATAATAATAGAAAGAGATAAATTTCGCTG
>JBKJNG010000627.1:0-5741 GCA_046596065.1 Phnomibacter sp.
CATCGTTGTGTCACTCACTTTTGACTTTTGCAGCTATGGTCAACTGTCTTCAATCCAACATCCTGAATAAATTGACCCCATTAAGTAAACGACATTGTTCAAACAATTGATATATTGCACATGAGTATCCTACTATTGTTAGCGCCAATGCAGTCATAACTTCAAAAAATCAAAAGCATGAAACAATTCACAATTTCAATTTTGGTTTTCATCGCTTGCTTTACCACGTATGGGCAAGTGAAAGTTAATGCTAATGGAAAGTTCTTTAACTACAAGTAAAAACCATCCGAACCACAGGACTAAATTTAACGATGAACAATATAGCAATACGTTCCACCTGGCAAAATATCCCTATTGACAATCCGACACGAATAGATATAGATTTTCATTTTACAGAAAAGCAATTTGCTAAAATTATTCGTGGGTTAATTCCAGAACAAATGGAGGATAAGTGGTTCATCTTCTATGAAAACGAATGGCTGTATTTTCATCGTTCCTGGACAGGAAACGGGATGTACAAAGCAAAAATTATTAAAGAGGAAAATTCCTACTACATAAAAGAGTTTTGGGCGGAAAGAAATAAGGAGAAATATAAAAATGAAGACGATAATGAAGACAAACAAACTATTTCGTTATTAATTGCCCGTGGACTTTTGGGAATTGACGTTAGCAAAATATATGCTGTAGAAAATATCATATCGGAAAATGATGCTATAAAAGGTTGGAGTAATTTTGGAAATATGTTATTCGCAAATCAAGGTATCGACCCAACAGATAATATTAAATCCATCCTTTTCGGGCTTGCAGTTGGCGACGCTTTGGGTGTTCCTGTTGAATTTAAAAGCAGACAAGAAATTGCTTTAAATCCTGTAACCGGGATAATAGGTTACGGAACTTACAATCTTCCTGCAGGAACATTTTCAGACGACAGCTCATTAGCTTTTTGCCTTGCCGAAGCTTTAACACAGGAATTTAATTTGCAGAATATTGCAAATAACTTTATTGCGTGGCTAAACGACAATTATTGGACGCCAAGGGGGAAAGTTTTCGACGTTGGCAATGCGACACGCCAGGCGATAACAAGACTTCAGGAAGGCTGCAAACCTGAATTAGCAGGAGGAATGAAAGTTTCAGACAATGGCAATGGTTCTTTAATGAGAATATTACCGTTAATTATTTACATCAAAGACAAACCACTTGCAGACAGATACCAAATTACCAAACAAGTTTCATCTATTACACACGGACACATTCTTTCTGTAATTGCTTGCTTTTATTATCTTGAATTTGCCCGACAAATAATAAATGGAATGGACAGGTTTCAAATTTATAAGAACCTGCAAACTGAAATTTTAGAACATTTAAACGCTCTTTCAATAAATCCAAACGAAACCCAATTGTTTGACCGATTGTTGAAAGGAAATATTTACGATTTGACAGAAAAAGAAATTTTTAGTACTGGTTATGTTTTGCATACTTTGGAAGCAAGTATTTGGTGTTTGCTGACAACAGACAATTATAAATCCGCAGTTCTAAAAGCAGTGAACCTGGGGGAAGATACAGATACAACAGGAGCAGTTACAGGCGGACTTGCAGGACTTCTTTATGGCTTTGAGACAATTCCCGAAAGTTGGTTACAACAAATTGCCAGGAAAGACGACATAGATGATTTGGCAGACCGCTTACAAGCCTTTGCCAGCCGCTAAAATGTCCCCGCTATGTACAATAATTAAATGAGAAGAACCCTTTATTCCAACCAGCGTTATCTATGGAAAAAAGGTGGTCTTGAATTGTGAACGCCGGAAACGTATTAACAAACAAAAAAATATACCGCAATACAACCCCTGGCTAATTTTTAATGAGTTATAAAAAATGGATAGATTCGTCTTATTTCTAATACATGCGTTGTATGTCATGGCGGGTATGCAAACATACCCCCGTCAAATTAATTCATATCTTTTCTTAAATTACTTTACATCAAAAATTTATCAATGAAAAAGCTTGTCTATTTATTTGTTCTTGTACTAGCTGTTAGTAGTACTGGCTGTAATACACAAAATACCGGCAGCGGCCAAAATGCAGATAGTACGTTCAAAAAATTGGAAGATGTATTTTTAGATGCTTACTGGAAACAGTATCCCGCTGCTTCCATATACATTGGGTATGGTAAATATTATGATAAGCTTGTATTGCCAGATAGTAATGCTGTAACAAACAATATTTTATTTTCCAAACAGTGGATCGATTCATTGAGTAAACTGGATTTTCAAAAGCTAAACGACAATAATAAAATCAGCTTTAACATCATTAAAAATCAATTGGAAAGTGATAGCTGGTACCAATCGGTTTTTAAACAATACGAATGGGATGCATCTTTATATAACCTTAGTGGTGAGTGTTACTACCTGATCAATCAACCCTGGGCAACGTTGGATGATCGGTTGAAGACTTTATCTAATCGATTAGAACATGCAGGCGCCTATTATCAGGCTGCATTCAACATACTTCATCGGCCAACAAAAGAACATGTGGCACTAGCCATCTTACAAAACCAGGGCGGGTTATCAGTTTTTGGAAAGTCATTAACCGATTCCATCAAAGCCTCTCATTTAAGCGATCTGGAAAAAAATAGCCTTGCACAAAACGCTACTAAAACAGTTACTGCCATTAATCAATACATTGATTCTTTAAAAGGAATGCTTGCCAATAAAAATCAGCCATTCAGAAATTATGCCATTGGCAAAGAATTGTTCACGCAGAAATTTAAATATGATATAGCAGCCGATATCACTCCCGAAGAATTGTATGCGAATGCAAAATCAGATAAAGCGAAATACTATGATAAAATGTATCGCCTCGCAGACAGCCTCTGGATAAAATATTATCAAACGCAAACCAAATCAACTGATACTGCAGTGTTGATCCAGGCTGTGATTAATAAAATACAACTGCAGCATGCAACTCCGGAGCATTTTTTTGATACACTTTCTAATCAGGTGCATCAGTTAAAAAAATTCATTATCGAAAAAGATCTGTTTGATTTTGATACAACTTATCCCATTATAGTTAGGTATATGCCAGACTATGCAAGTGGCGTAACTATTGCAAGTGCAGAGTTTACACCTCCTTATCAAAAGCAGGGAGAAACTTATTATAATATTGATGACCTGACTAAATACACCAAAGAAAAAGCCGAAAGCGCATTACAGGAAGTGAATAACTACATGGCACAACTACTTTCGATACATGAAGCCATGCCCGGCCATTGTTTACAGGGTATTTACAACAATAAAAAATCGCCGGATGTAATACGTTCCGTTTTTCAGAACGGTGCCATGATAGAAGGCTGGGCGGTATATACAGAAGGCATGATGTTGGATAATGGATGGGGTGATCATGCACCTGAAATGGAATTGATTCATGATAAAATGAAACTCCGTGAACTCTCAAATGTAACAATCGATTATGATATGCAGGTCTTTAACAAGCCAAAAGAATACATCATGCATATTTTGGTAAATGAGTGTTTTCAAACTCCTGCCCAGGCAGAAGAAAAATACCACAGAGCAACCGTTTCACAAGTGCAGCTTTGTTCCTACTATGCCGGCTATAGCGCCATTGCTGCTTTAAGAAGTAACTATCAAAAGAAAATGGGTGATAAGTATAGTTTAAAAGATTTTCATGAAACGTTTTTGAGCTTTGGCAGTTCACCGGTAAAGTATATCAGTGAAAGAATGTTGCAATAAAACCTGGTTCGCAAAGCGCCACGAACGTACTGTCACTTGCAAAAAGAAAACAATAAGGAATGCTACCATAACCAAATAATAATCCATTGTTTTCTTTTGTAAACTTAAATCTGAATCATTGCAAAATGGCGATTTACTAAAACTCGTATTCCCTTACATTATAAAGTCTTTTAATTTTAATTTTTCAAAAATATATCCCTATACCGGGTAGTTTTCTTATAACAAGAATTTGTAACTCTCATCCGTTACTTTCTAAGCCTGGTTTATCCAATATCAGCGTGTATCTGATTTGGTTTTTAATTGTTTTTGTTTTCCTATTATTCAACATGAATGATGGGAAATTACTTTTACAAAGGGAACTGCAAGCTATATTTACCTGAATCACCCTGCTACAATTACTCGTGGTGTGTTTAATTGCAGTGTTTTTCGTAAGAACATTTTAACAAATCCATTACTTAATATTTATCGTATCTACACAGTTTGTTATTTTTTATAACCAATTTAATAATTTGTATTACTTGTCAAATAAACTTTTAACGAAGAGCTATCTATAATGCAGTTTACAGGACCTCTGAAAGAAAACTTTTGGCTTTCCTCTCTTGCAGAGGAAAGTTGTGATATATTAAAACAAGCAATTAAAACAGGCCTTACAATCTTATGGAATCTGGAGGATGATGCCAGTCTTTCTATCGATGGAATTGGATACTGCCTAAAGCGAAATCAAATTATATTTCTTACTGAATTTCATAAACTACAGGTAGAGAAAATAAATGAATCAAGATTACTACGCTTCAACCGTCCTTTTTATTGTATAAATCATAATAGTGATGATGATTGCAATGGGATACTTTTTTTTGGAGCTGATCAGGTACCAATCATTCAATTGCCCGAACATGAAGTTGAAAATTTCGATACTTTGTGGAGAATGCTCTACAAAGAAATGCAGTTGAAAGATGACATGCAAATTGAGATGCTACGCACTATGCTAAAACAGCTGGTTATACTTTGTACCAGGTTACATAAAGATCAGAATAACACTGCCCACATTGAAAAAGGTAAGCTGGATATTGTACGCAGGTTTAACTCTGTCGTAGAAATGCATTATAAAACAATTCATGGGGTAGCCAGGTATGCGGAACTTTTGAATAAATCTCCAAAAACGCTTTGCAATTTATTCCTGCAATACAATCAAAAAACCCCGCTACAAATTATACAGGACCGAATACTGCTTGAGGCAAGAAGACTTTTGCATTATACAGATAGAACAATAAAAGATATTAGTTATGAATTAGGATTCGAAGATATTCAATCCTTTAGCCGGTTTTTTAAAAACAAGGAAGGTATGTCGCCAAAAGAATTCAGACGAACAACGCTACATCATTCGGTATAGGGGAAAATTGCCAACTTTTTAGGCAATAAGGCCTAACATCCAGGCTCTGCACCAAGCCAACTTTGCATTGTTACTTTATTAATTAACTTAAATAAAAACAATGACAAAGTTTTCTGTTCCAGTAAAAGAAGAGGTAAGTTCTTCCAACAAAGCAATATTCGATCAATTAAAACAGACCGCAGGTTTCGTTCCTAATATCTATGCGCTGATGGCTTATTCAGACACCGCTTTAGATACTTACTTAAAATTTGAAAATGCTCCTAACTCATTTTCAAAAAAAGAAATTGAACTGATAAAATTAGTCGCCACCCAGGAAAATGGTTGCGAATATTGTTTAAGTGCCCATACTCTTTTTGGAAAAATGAATGGTTTCAGCAAAGATCAAATGCTTGAAATAAGAAGCGGTTCAGCTTCTTTTGATAGCCGGCTAAATGCATTGGCTAGCATCACAAAAGAAATTACAGCAGGCAAAGGGCGCGCAACTGATGAAGGGGTACAAAACTTCTTTGATGCCGGCTATACGAAAGGCGCTTTAATTGAATTGGTACAACTGGTAGCGGTTATGATAGTTACCAATTATTTGCACAACCTTACTAAAGTACCAA